>CACIPW010000001.1 GCA_902588635.1 uncultured Pelagibacteraceae bacterium
AGTTACTGTAGATTTTGTTAGTGAAGTAATCACATGTATTAAAGATAAGGATAAGCAAATTATTTCGGGCGATCCTAAAAAAATAAAGAAAATTTATGATACATGGGTTTTTTCTAGAGATATTCGATCCACTAATCCTAATTGGCAATTAGTAGATACATTAACTTAATTGATTAAAAAACTTTCAGATAAGGATAAAAAAGATTGGGAAAGTTTCGTTAAAAGTAATGAGAAAATTTATAATAAAGATTTATCAGAAAAAATAAACTTCAATAAAAAAATACAAACAAAAAAAATTGATTTGCATGGATATTCTTTAGAAAATGCAAATAAAACTATTACCGAGTATATAAAACGGTGTTTTTATGAAAATATTAAAAGACTAGTTGTTATTACCGGAAAAGGCTTAAGATCTAACACGCAAAATGATCCTTATGTTTCAAAAGATCTAAGTATTTTAAAAAACTCCGTTCCTGAATTTATTAAATCCAATTTGGATTTAATGAAGTTTATAAAAGAAATTAAAATAGCTGACGAAGAAGATGGTGGAAGTGGAGCTTTTATTATTTATTTAAAAAATTTTAAAGAATAAACTTGGATAAATCTGTATCTTTAACTAGTTCACCTAAATTTTTCTTAACATAATCTGAATTAATAGTAATTGTCTTTCCAGAGTTATCTGTAGCTGTAAAACTTATATCATCTAAAACTCTTTCAATAATAGTGTGAAGTCTTCTTGCGCCAATATTTTCAACTGTAGAATTTACTTCAGTTGCTAAGTTTGCGATTGTATCTATGCCGTCATCCGAAAAATCTAATTC
This sequence comes from uncultured Pelagibacteraceae bacterium, assembly GCA_902588635.1. Lineage (GTDB taxonomy): Bacteria > Pseudomonadota > Alphaproteobacteria > Pelagibacterales > Pelagibacteraceae > Pelagibacter. Next base: position 822 of record CACIPW010000001.1, read on the forward strand.
AACATTTTCAGTTTTTAAAAGAGCCTTGTATTGTTTTATTAAAGAATTATCAGGTTCTTTAAGGATTCTTTTAAAATCTTCACTTGTTAAGGCATCAAGCTCAACTCTTATTGGTAAACGTCCTTGAAGTTCTGGTAATAGATCTGATGGCTTAGCAAGCTGGAAAGCGCCTGATGCTATGAATAAAATATGGTCAGTTTTTATTGGTCCATATTTTGTGCTGACAGTTGTTCCTTCGATTAAAGGCAAAAGATCTCTTTGTACACCCTCTCTAGAAACATCGCCACCAACACGATCAGTACGAGCAGAGATTTTATCTATCTCATCTAAGAAAACAATTCCATTGTTTTCAGTAGAGTTTTTTGCTGCTTTAATAATTTTATCTTGTTCAATTAGTTTATCAGACTCTTCGTTAATTAAAATTTCATGAGACTCTTTCACGGTCATTTTTTTCTTTTTTGGTTTGTTGCCCATTGATTTTCCAAGCATCTCTCCTAAATTTATCATTCCAACATTTGCACCTGGCATACCCGGTATTTCAAAAGAAGGAACCGAGCCAGTCTCACTAACTGCGATTTCGATTTCATTATCATCTAAATCACCATTTCTAAGTCTTTTTCTGAAACTTTCTCTGGTTGCAATACTTGCCTTATTTCCTACCAAAGCATCAAGAACCTTATCTTCAGCATTTTTTTGAGCCTGTGTAGACACTTCTTTTCTTTTTTTAACTTTTTCCATAGCAATTGCAATTTCTAATAAATCTCTTACAATTTGTTCAACATCTCTTCCAACATAACCAACTTCAGTAAAACGAGTTGCTTCCACTTTCACAAAAGGTGCCTCAGCAAGCTTAGATAGTCTTCTAGAAATTTCTGTTTTTCCAACTCCAGTAGGACCTATCATTAAAATATTTTTTGGTAAAATTTCATCTTTCATTTCACCTTCAAGAGCTTGCCTTCTCCATCTATTTCTTAATGCTATTGCAACTGCTCTTTTGGCTTTGTTTTGTCCAACAACAAATCTATCCAATTCTGACACTATTTCTCTTGGGGACAGAGAACTTATATAAGATTTATTTTTATCTTTATTTTTGTCTTTTGGAACAAGTGGCGTAACGTTTGAATTTTCCATTAAATTTTTTCTATACTTATGTTGTTATTTGTAAAAACACATATTTCAGAGGCGATCTTAATTGCTTTTTTAGCAATTTCTTCTGCAGATAAATTAGTATCCATTAAAACTTTAGCTGAGGCTAGAGCGTAATTTCCCCCAGAGCCAATTCCAATAACATCTCCTTCTGGCTCCAAAACATCTCCAGTACCTGAAATAATAAAACTTTTTTCTTTATCTCCTATTGCCATCAAAGCTTCAAGTCTTCTTAAATATTTATCTGTTCTCCAATCCTTAGCCAATTCAACAGCTGCCCTTGTTAGGTTACCAGCATGTTTTTCTAATTTTGACTCTAGTCGTTCAAATAAGGTTAGAGCATCCGCAGTTGAACCAGCAAATCCAGCAATCACATTTCTTTTCTCAATCTTTCTAACTTTATTTGCGGTACTTTTTATTACAGTGTTGCCCATGCTAACTTGTCCATCGCTAGCAACCACAACGTCTTTATTCTTTCTTACTAATACTATTGTTGTCATAGTGGTTAGATGGATATTATTTTTTATAGTTCAAGAGCTTTATTAGTGTTATTGATATAAGGAAATAATGCATATATACCTACCTATAAATCATGAAGCGGAAAGCAAAAGTCTCAAGAAAAACCAAAGAAACATCAATTAATGTAGAATTAAATATTGATGGAAAAGGAAAATATAAAATTGATACAGGCATTGGTTTTTTAAATCATATGTTGGAGCAGCTCTCCAGGCATTCATCAATAGATATATCATTAAAGGCAAAAGGTGATACTCACATAGATCTTCATCACACAACAGAAGATACTGGAATTGCTATAGGGGAATGCTTAAAAAAAGCGTCAAAGAAATTTATTGGAATAAAAAGATATGCCCATGCAATGATTCCAATGGATGAAACTTTAACTAGAGTTGCAATTGACATGTCAAATAGACCTTATTTAATTTGGAAAGTAAACTTGAAAGTGGAAAAACTTGGAGAAATGGATACAGAACTTTTTAAAGAATGGTTCCAAGCTTTTTCACAATCTGCTGGGATCACTCTTCATGTTGAAAATATTTATGGAGATAATAGCCACCATATCATAGAATCGTGCTACAAAGGTTTGGCTAGGTCTTTAAGGGCAGCTCTTGAAATTGACCCTAAAAATAAAAAAACTATACCATCTACAAAAGGTTCTTTGTAAAAAAAAGAATTAATGAAAATAGCAATTGTCGATTATAATTCAGGCAACATAAGCTCTGTAATAAATTCATTTAGAGAGGTTGCTCAAAACAAAGTTAATATTGAAGTTACCTCTGATTTAAATAAAATTAAATTAAGTGATAAAGTTGTTTTGCCAGGACAGGGTTCATTTAAGAGTTGTATTGATGCTTTAAATAGAATTAATGGTTTAGTAGATAGTTTGAATGAATTTGCGATAAGTAATAAAAAGCCTCTTTTGGGTATTTGTGTAGGTCTTCAAATGTTTGCTGATACTGGGTATGAGGAAACAGAAACAAAAGGATTAGGCTGGATCTCGGGTAAGGTTTCTAAAATTGATAATCAAAATGGAAAATATAAACTTCCTCATATTGGTTGGAACCAAATAAATATTGTTAAAGAAAGTAAGATTTTTAAAAATATAGATAATAATTCTCACATGTATTTTGTGCACAGCTACGAATTTATTCCAGAAGATAAAAATGTAATTTCTGCAACAACAGATTATTCATCAAATATTGTTTGTTCTGTTGAAAAGGAAAATATCTTTGGAACTCAGTTTCACCCAGAAAAGAGTGATAAAATTGGGCTTAAAATAATTGATAACTTTATAAATTTGTAAAATGAAAATATTTCCAGCAATAGATATTAAAGATAAAAAATGTGTGAGATTATACAAAGGTGATTTTGATAATAAAACCGAATATAAAATGTCCCCAGTGGATCAAGCTTGTAAATATAAAGATCATGGTTTTAAAAATTTACACATCGTTGATTTAGATGGAGCTTTAACTGGAGAAACAGTTAACCTAGATATTATTCAAGAAATAGTAAGTAAATTTGACCTTAAAATTGAAATTGGTGGAGGAGTTAGAAACTTTGAAAGTATTCAAAAATATACCGATGCAGGAGTAGAAAAGGTTATTTTAGGCAGTGCTGCAATAAAAGACAAAAACTTTTTAAAAGAAGCATGTCAAAAATTCCGAAATAAAATTGCTTTAAGTTTAGATGCTAAAGATGGATATCTATCCGTATCCGGATGGAAGGAAAACTCAAATCAATTGACTTTAGATTTTTTAAAAGAAGTCAATGATTATGGTGTTAGTAGATTGATATATACTGATATTAATAGAGATGGCACTAAAGCAGGCCCTAATTTTGAAGAAACGGTTAAGATAGCCAATATATCTAGCTGTCCTGTAATTATATCTGGTGGAGTTTCTTCAATTAAAGACATTAAAAAAGCTAAAGAATTAAACAATAAGAATATTGAAGGAATAATAGTTGGCAAAGCAATATATGATGGCGATCTAAAATTAGATGAACTTGTGAAAGAAACAGATGCTTAAAAACAGAATAATACCTTGTCTAGATGTTAAAAATGGAAGAGTGGTTAAAGGTATTAACTTTGTAGATTTAAAAGATGCTGGTGATCCTGTTGAACAAGCAAAAATTTATAGCGATGGTGGAGCAGATGAAATTTGTTTTTTAGATATAACCGCTTCAAATGAAAATAGAAATACAATTTATGAAGTTGTTAAGAAAACTTCAAAAAAATGCTTTGTACCTTTAACAGTAGGTGGAGGCGTTAGAAATGTTGAAGATATTAATAAATTATTAAATTGTGGTGCAGATAAAGTATCAATTAATACAGCTGCTGTTCAAAACGCCGAAGTAGTTTTAGAGAGTTCAAAAAAATTTGGATCTCAATGTATTGTTGTTGCAATTGATGCAAAAAAAAATGTTAATAAGTGGGAAGTTTTTACTCATGGTGGAAGAAATAATAGTGGAATTGATGCATTGGAATTTGCAAAAAAAATGGAAGATAACGGAGCAGGCGAATTACTAGTTACTTCTATGGATCGAGATGGAACCCAAGTAGGTTATGATATTGATTTAATGTCAAAAATATCTTCCATAGTAAATATACCTGTCATTGCTTCTGGCGGCGTTGGCAATTTAGATCATCTGGTGGATGGTATTAAATTAGGAAAAGCTAGCGCTGTTTTAGCAGCATCGATATTTCATTATGGAAAACATTCCGTTAAAGAAGCCAAGGAATATTTGGACTCAAAAGGAATACCTGTTAGAATTTAGCATGCTAAATACATTGGAAAATTTATTTAATCTTGCAAGAGAAAGAAAAAAAACTCCAGTAGAGGGGTCATATACAAATAAGCTGTTAAACGACAAATCTTTTAGCAAGACAAAAATTTTAGAGGAAATAAATGAACTGATAGAGGCAGTAGAAAAAGATACAAATAAAATCCATGAAGCAGCTGATGTTTTTTATCATTTGATAATGTATCTTGAAGCAAATGATATTAAAATTGAAGAAGTAATGTTGGAACTAAATAAAAGAAAAAAATAAAACATATGGGAAAGATAAAAATTGTTTTATATTTTATTATAGCATTTGTTATTTACAAAGGAGTAGTAGCATTCAAGAACTTTGAGATTGGAGTTGGTGATAGAGTTGCAGAAATTGAAGAACTAGCAGATTTTGAAAAAGAGGATGAAGTTATAGGTCTTATGATGTATTTGGGCGATCCACCAGAATTGAAAGAACATTTTTTTACTGAATCAAGATCAAAATGTTTGAAACTTAAAAAAATTGCTGAAGAAAATTCTTTCGCTTATTATGAGTGTGCAAAAGTGAATGCAGTTATTAAGGGTAAAAAAATATTAAGTATAATAGAGGAAATAGAGGTCTTAGAATGAAATACGATGACAGCAACATATTTGCAAAAATTTTGAGAGGAGAAATACCCTGTAAAAAAATTTATGAGGATGATTTTGTTTTGTCATTTCATGACATTAGCCCTCAGAAAAAAATTCATGCTTTAGTAATTCCAAAAGGAAAATATATTGATCTAGATGATTTTTCTTCTAGAGCAACCCCAGAGGAGATGGTTGGATTGTTAAAAGGCATTAATATTGTTGCTAAAAAACTTGGTATATCAGTAGATACTGGAAAAGGCTACCGCGCGTTAGCAAATGTTAGTGAAGACGGAGGCCAAGAAGTTCCCCACTTGCATTTTCATCTGTTTGGAGGTGAAAAAGTCGGCAAAATGGTTCAGTGATTGAAAAAATTTTCAGAACTTATTTAGAAATAAAATCTATTAATGATTTAAATGAGATAAAAAAACCAGCAGAAAATTATTCAATTAATTTAGTTGATCCAATAGACTTTCAGTTAAATAAATTTTTTTATAAACAAATTGGTAAAAAATATTTTTGGAAAGATAGATTGGAGTGGTCAAATAAAACTTGGATCGAATATGTTTCAGACAAAAAACTTTCAACATATGTTTTAAAAAATAATGAAGAAATTGTTGGATATTTTGAGTTAATTTTTCACAAAACTAAAGCAGAAGTTGAGATTGCATATTTGGGAATTTTAGAAGATTATTTTGGTAAAAAATTAGGTGGTTATCTTTTAAGCCAAGCAATTAAAAAAGCTTTTGAGCTAGATATCAAACGGGTGTGGCTTCATACATGTTCCTTAGATCATAAAAATGCTTTAAAAAACTATTTATCAAGAGGAATGGTAATTTTTAAATCTGAAATTTTAAAAACAAAAATTGCCTAATTCATTTTCATTTTAGGAATTTTGAAAATTTTTTTATCAATTTTTTGATTAGTTTTTACATTTGAAATGAAAGTAATCGCTAAATTTTGATAGATATCCTCAGTTTGCCATCCAATCAAATTATAATTTTTATTATTAAAAAAAATATTAATTTTGTTGTTGTTGTTAAGTATTGTAAAATTATAGTATTTATTATCTACATTTCTTCCGTTAAGACTTTCAATTTCACTAATTAAAAAATCTTTATCTAATATTAATTCAAGTGGTGTTTTTTTAAGTGGGTAAAGATAATAATTACTTTTTTGTTTGTTAGTTATTACTAAAGTTTTGCCATTTGATACCATAATTTTTTTCTTTTTATTATTATAAAGACAAAAAATTTTCTTTGGATACTCAATAGTGCATTCTCCTTGTTCTAAAATATTGTTTATAGTTTGTTCAAATTTAAAGGTAATATTTTTAGTATTTTTTAAATTTAAAATTATTTTTTCTTTAATTGAAGCTTGAAGTTGTTTTGTGATAAAAAAAAATATAAAAAAAAAAGTAAATATTTTTTTCATTAAAGAACATCTCTTTTGCCAACATGGTTTGCTTTACTTACTATACCTTCCGCTTCCATCATGTCGATTATTCTAGCTGCACGATTATATCCAATTTGTAATTTTCTTTGTAAAAATGATGTGGAGGCTTTTCCTTCTGATTTTATTATTTCTACAGCTGTATTATAAAGGTCATCTTTTTCAGCCCCATCAGCAGAACTTCCAATAGTCTCTTTTTCATCGGCAAAATTTAATATTTCATCTATGTAGTCCGGCTCTTCTTGAGATCTTAAATGGTTGTTAACTTTTTCTATTTCATTTTCTGATACATATGGAGCATGAATTCTAATCATTTTATTTGCTGAAGTCATAAAAAGCATATCACCCTTACCAAGTAATTGTTCGGCTCCTTGCTCTCCTAGAATTGTTCTAGAATCAATTTTTGACGTTACTTGAAAGGATATTCTTGTTGGAAAATTGGCCTTTATAGTTCCAGTTATAACATCAACACTTGGACGTTGAGTTGCCATAATAATATGAATTCCTGCCGCTCTAGCCATTTGTGATAATTTTTGTATATAATTTTCTATTTCTTTTCCCGCCACCAACATTAAATCTGACATTTCATCAACAATCACGACTATAAATGGCATTGGAAGTTTATGTTTAGAGTTGTATCCATCAATATTTCGAACACCTTCTCTTGTCATAAGTCTATATCTGCTCTCCATTTCTTTAACAACCCAACCTAAAACGGAAGCCGCTTTTTTTGCTTCTGTAATTACAGGACACAACAAATGAGGAATGCCTTCATATGTTGACAGTTCCAACATTTTTGGATCAATTAAAATAAATTTGCATTTTTCTGGAGTATGACGATAGAGCAAAGAAAGAATAATTGTGTTTATACAAACAGATTTTCCTGAACCTGTAGTTCCAGCTATTAATAAATGAGGCATTGACGCCAGGTCTCCTATTATGGGAGCGCCAGAAATATTTTTACCTAACGCTATAGGTAATTTTATATCTCTTTTAAAAAAATCATTGTTAGATAATATTTCACTTAGATAAACATTTTCTCTAGTGGCATTTGGAAGTTCAATACCAATTGTATTTCTTCCGGGTATAGTAGAGATTCTTGCTGATTCAGAGCTGGTATTTCTTGCTATATCTTCTGATAAATTTATTATTTTTGAAACTTTGACACCAGCCGCAGGTTCAAATTCATTTAAAGTTACGACTGGACCACTACTAATTTTTTTTATTTTACCCTCAACGCCAAAATCTAACAAAATTTTTTCTAAAAAATTAGAATCTAGACCTGTAGGATTTGAATCTTTATTTTTATCTTTATTAGATGGAGATTTTAATAAATCTATTGATGGTAAAATAAATATATTTTTTTTTACATTTTCTTTTTTAGTTTTTGAAAATGAAAAATTTTCTTGTGTTAAGTTTGTGCTTTCTTCTGGAAGTATTGTGTTTGTTTCACTGATTTTTTCATCAAAGCTTTGTACTTGTTTTTTTCTTGTAAATATAATTTTGATAAAATTTTTAACAAACAACAAGAATTTTTTTGGATGAAAATTTATACTAAGTAAAAAAAGAATAAAAATTATTGCTATCAAAAAATAAAAATATAAATTTTGATTAAAATTAATTATCGCAGATATAAAACTTCCTTCTAAAAATTTTCCTATAAATCCTCCATTGCCATTAATTGTTAACCAAAAAGATTCTGAATAAAAAATTGTAAAAAATAAAGATCCGCACAAAGAATATAAAACTATAAAAAATAAATTTTCTATCAAAATTATAGTATTTTTACTTCTTAATACATTAATGCCTGTTACAAAAATTGTAATTGCCACAAGAATTGAAATTAGTCCAATTGATTGAAAAAATATGTCAGATACAACACTTCCTTTAAAGCCAAGAATATTATTAATTTCATTTTCTCCAGTGAATATGAAATTTGGATCTTCCGGAGAATAGCTGAGCAGAGATATTAACAACATTAATCCTACAATACTCACACAAAACCCTAATAGTTCGATGAATCTATTAATTACAAAATCAAAGCTATTTTTAGCGATTTTTTTAAATTCCATAAAATGAATCAAATTAATCACTTTGTATCATTTAATATTTATGGTTAAAATTAAATTTTAAATATGAATGTATGTTTAATAGGCAATGGTTTAACAACCTTATCTTTAGGAAAAAACTTAATAAATAAGAAAATTAAAGTTTTTAACTATACAACAGACAATAAAACGAAAGCAAGAACCAGAACAATTGGGATCTCTAAAGATAATTTAGATTTTTTTAATAAGGAAATTATACAACTAAAAAAAAATATGACTTGGGATATTAAAAAAATAAATATTTATACTGAGAAATATAAAGATCAAAAAATTTTTAATTTTGAAGAGACTACAAAAAACTTATTTTCTATGTTTAAAAATAGTGAAGTTGAAAAATATTTAGAAAAAAAATTAAAAAAAAATAAACTTTTTAAAAAAATTTTAATTAAAAATGATCAGTCTTTAAAAAAAGTTATAAATATGAATTTTGACTTAATTATAAATTGTGATGCTAACAATATTATTGCAGAAGAATTTTTTTTTAGAAAAATTAATAAAAATTATAAAAGCAAAGCATTTACTTGTATTATTGAACATAAAAAAATTGTAAATAATACAGCTGCTCAAATTTTTACAAAAATAGGACCAATTGCCTTTTTACCCTTATCAAATTTTAAAACTTCTATAGTTTTTTCAGCAAATCTTAAAAATAAAAAATTTCATGATATGGAAATTTTAAAACTAATAAAATTTTACAATTATAAATATGAAATAATAAATTTTAGTAAATTAGAAAAATTTAATTTATTTTTTTCATTATCAAGAAATTATTTTTATAGAAACATACTTGCATTTGGTGATGTTATTCATAGGGTACATCCACTCGCAGGTCAGGGTTTTAATATAACTTTAAGAGACATTAAAGTTCTTTCTGAGCTTATACAAAAAAGGATAGATCTGGGACTTCCCTTAGACAGCTCAATTTTTGAAGAGTTTGAAAATAGAACAAAACATTTAAATTATATATTTACATCATCTATAGATTTGATTTATGAATTTTTTAAATTTGATAATAAAATTAATAATAATATTTCAAAAGGACTCTTTAAATTTATGAGTAACAATAAAAATCTTAATAAATTTTTTACTAGACAAGCAAATAAAGGTTTAGTTTTATAGTTTTACTGAAGAGTATTATTATAAAAATTGTCAAAAATATAAGTTTTAAGAATTTCTTCTAACTTTTCTTTTCTTAAATTTAAATTCTTTGTTTCTAATAATGTTTGCTTTTCTTCAAGAGAAAAAGGCGAAGCCATAGCAAGTGTATTGATGGTTTGTTCTAAGTTTTGTTTTTTAAGTTCATTCCAATTAATTGAATAACCTCTTTTATCAAATAAATTTTTTAAGTCTTTAAATATAAGTTGAAGATCTGAAAATTTTATTTCTTCTTTGTTTATTTTAATGTCATCTTGAAAATCATTAAAACTAATCTCACATTCACGGTAAGATTTCTCATTTTTAATTTCTTTAATTATTTTAAATCTAGATAAACCATTTAATACAATTAGATACCTTCCATCTTCAGTTTCACTAAAACTGGTTATTTTTCCCAAGCACCCAATATTATAAAGTTGATCTAAAGAATTTTCTAAATTTTTTTTTGGTTGAACCATACCAATTAATCTTGAGTCTTTCATGCTATCATTAACCATTTCAATATATCTTGGTTCAAAAATATTTAATGGAACATTAGTATTAGGAAAGAAAATAAAATTGGATAAAGGAAAAACAGAAATCTTATTGGGAAGTTTTTCTTTTTTATCCATAATATTTTTTACTAATTATAACATTAATGAATTTATTTTAATATTGCTTGCAATAAAAAAAACGTCTATTTATAATAACTTTTTAATAAGCGGGCATAGCTCAGTGGTAGAGCGTCTCGTTGCCAACGAGAAGGTCGAGGGTTCGACCCCCTTTGCCCGCTCCATGAGCAAAATTTATGAGCGATTTATCTGAAAAAAAATGTATTCCATGTGAAGGTGGTACACTCCCATTTGATACAACTGAAATACATAAATATTTAAAAAAAGTAGATGGATGGGATGTAAAAGAAGATCAATCTAAAAATTTTTACTTAATGAAAGAATTCAAATTTAAAAATTTTTTAAAAAGTCAAAATTTTGTAAGTAAAGTTGGAGAAATTGCAGAAAAAGAAGGTCATCATCCTGATATATGGTTTGGGTGGGGATATGCAAAGATTAAAATTTTTACTCATGCAATTAAAGGTTTAGCAGAAAGTGATTTTATACTCGCAGCAAAAATTGATAAAATACTTTAATGACGAAAGTGTCTTGTCTTAGAAAAAACTAAAATTGTACCAGTTTCATTTGCAAATTTGATTATTTCTTTATCTCTAATTGAGCCAGATGGTTGAATTATTGCTGATACCCCAGAATGAACTAAAGTTTCGATGCCATCTACGAATGGGAAAAATGCGTCAGAGGCAGCAATAATTCTGCTGTTACTTTTAAAGTCTTGAAATTGTTTCATTTTGTTAATAGCAATTTTACAACTATCTAACCTGCTTGGCTGTCCTGATCCTATGCCAACTGCTGAATCATTATTAACTAAAACTATTGCGTTTGATTTTACAAATCTACAAACATTAAATGCAAACAACAAATTATCAAAAGTTTTATTGTCTGGTTTTGATTTAGATACAATTTTAAAATCTTTTTTTGAAAAAATTTTATTGTCAGCTGACTGAACTAAAAAACTATTAAAATTTGTAATTATATTTTGAGTATCTTTTAATTTTAAATCTTTAGCATCAATTATTCTTAAGTTTTTCTTCCTTTTTAAGATTTTAAGAGCATCTTTATCTATTTCGTTTCCAATAACCACTTCCAAAAATATTTTATTTAGCTCTACTGCTAACTTTTTATTAATTTTGAAATTACAAGAAACTATTCCGCCAAAAGCACTAACGGGGTCACATTTTAAAGCTAATTTATAACTTTTTAACTTATCTTTATTTATTGAAACTCCACATGGATTTGCATGTTTTACAATTACAGTTCCTATATTTTTTGGTAATGATTTCGAAATCACTAGTGCAGAAAAAATGTCGTTATAATTATTATAGCTTAATTGTTTACCATTTAATTGTTTAATTTTTAAACTTTCTTCTTTTGAATAAATAGCAGATTCTTGATGAGGATTTTCACCATATCTTAATTTTTCTACTAAATTTCCATGTATCACTTTTTTACTAGGAAATTTATTTCCAGATATATTGTTAAAATAGTTTGCAATTATTGAGTCATAATATGCCGTTTCTACAAAAGCATTTTCGGACATTTTTTGTCTGAACTTTAAAGATGTTCCACCTTTGTTATAATTTAACTCATTAATTAGATTTGAATATTGGCTAGGTTTTGTAATTACAGTTACAAAATTATAATTTTTTGCAGCTGCTCTAACCATTGTTGGCCCACCAACATCAATATTTTCAATTATCTTAAGGTGATTTTTTGTTTTTTTTAAAATATTTTCAAATGGGTAAAAATTCACAATAACTAAATCGATTTCCTTAAATTTATTTTTTAATAATTGTTTTTTGTGTAATTTATTTTTTCTCTTGCTTAAAATTCCCGCATGTATTTTTGGATGCAATGTTTTAACTCTTCCATCTAAGATTTCTGAAAATTTAGTATAATTAGAAATTTCAGTACATTTATATTTAAGTTTTTTTATTTCTTTGTAGGTTCCTCCAGAGCTAATTATTTCTATTTTGTATTTATTTAGAGTTTTTAAAATAGAACGTAAATTTTCTTTATTTGATAAGGAAATTATTGCTCTTTTAATCTTTTTCATGAAATTTTATTTATTTCCCATTTTATATTCTGATTTTCATTTTGAGTCATGCTAGAAATAAATATATTTTTATTTTCTGTATAAGAACTTTTTTTTCCAAAATATAGACCGGTTTCTAAATTAATTTTATGATTATTACATGTGAATTTCCAACCTTCATTACCTACTTCTATAAATATTGACTTACTATCTTGAGTTTTCATAATTTTTGAAGATGGTTGTAAATGAAAACGTATTTCAAAATTTGTACTTTTATAATTTTTTTTCTTTATCAATGTATCCGTTCCAATAAATTTGTTATGTTCGGGGAAGAATTCGATTTTTCTTTCATGTATAATACCGTATTTTTTAAGATATCCATTGTGTGAAGCTATAATATTCCAATAGTTTTTTTCAAATGCACTAGATTTATTCAAAATTTTTAACCCTTTTTCAATTATTGAACTTTTGTTTCCAATTTTTCTTAATTTACAAGATGAATTGTTATCAATTATTAGCGTGCTATGAGTTGCGGTAGATTTTGATAATTCGTTTAGCTTATGGTTATAGTTTTGAAAATATCCTGAGTTACATATTATTTTTTTTCCATTCGATATAATTTCAAAAGATAAAGTTCCTGATTGATAATCTTTAGAAAATTTTTTTTCTGGACTTGAGCCAACATCCATTATTAATGCAATTTTTTTATTTTTTTGAATTGAATAGCCTCCTATTTCTTGATTTTCATTTTTAAATTTATAACCAAATCTTGAAAGATAATTATCAAAATCATTATTATTAATTTCATGATTTCCATTAAAAAGTATGCTTTGTTTTAAGCTTTGACAAATTAATGAGTAAGCATTACCCAAGTTATATATTGTTTCATCTATAAATTCGGGAATATCTGTTTGAGAGTCTTTTAGCCACTCTCTTATTAAAATACAATATTTATAGTAAAAATTTAGTTGTCTTATGTTTCTTGTTTTTGGAAAACCTTCCACATCTAAAGAATATTTAATTATTTTTTTAAAAATGCTTAAGCCAGATTCTAAATACTTCGAATTATCTTGATAAGATATGCCCACAAGAATAATAGATGCACAACCAATAATTTTATCATCAAAATTTTGTGATCTTTCAATTTCATTTATCAAATGATTTGTTTGTTTTTGTACAATATTGTTAAATATTTTTTTATAATCTTCACTACTATCTTCATAAGTTAGTTTTGCATTTGATAACCAGGCTATAATTCTTTTAGAGATGATATCAATTTCCCAGTTTTTTGAATTATATTTGTTATTAGAATTTATCCAGTTAAGAATTATTGATTGTGTTATTTTTTTAGATGACTTCAAATCTAGTGTAAACAACCAGAAAAAATTATGCAATTTTTCATAGTCTTTTTTTGTAATATTTTTATTTTCCCAAATAGAGTTTAAATAAAAATCTTCAATTTTATTTTTCTTTTTTTTATATTTTATTATGCAGTCTATTAAACCAGGATCTGGTTTATATTCTAAATTTCTATTTTCAATTTTAGAAATTTTTTTATTATAAATAATTGAATTTAAATAAAAATTTCGTGTTTTATTTGCAAAGAAAAAAAAAAATTGATTTATATAATTAAATGAATTTTTTAAAATCATTTTATGTTAACTTAACTTTAAAGTATCAATATTTTTTTTAATATCACCATTATTGCTTTTGAATATTGTTGTTCCCGAAACAAGTATATTTGCTCCTGCATTTATTAAACTTTTGCTATTTTCAAAATTTATCCCACCGTCAACCTCAATATCAAAATTTAAATTATTTTTTTCTTTTATTATTTTTAAATCTTTAATTTTACTTATGATATCAGGAATAAATTTTTGCCCACCAAACCCTGGATGAACACTCATAATTAAGATCAAGTCTATATCAGTTAAAAAATTTTTAATTAAATCAATTTTTGTATCTGGATTTAAAGAAACACCTACCTTTTTATTAAAACTTTTTATAAGATTGATTGAATCTTTTAAATTATCAGTTGCTTCTGGATGTATAGTTATAATATCAGCCCCAGCATCTGCATAGTCTTTAATATATTTATGAACTGGAGATATCATCAAGTGAACATCAAAAATCAAATCTGTATACTTTCTTAAACTTTTAATTACAGGTGGACCTATTGTTAAATTTGGCACGAAGTGACCATCCATAACATCAACATGTATCATGTCTGCTCCTCCTACCTCTAATCTTTTGATTTCTTTTCCTAATTGACTAAAGTCACCTGATAATATTGATGGAGAAATTTTTATTTTTTTCATTGATTGCTAGATTAACTAGTATCAATTTTAGTTTTTAATTTGAATTAATTTTTGCCGAAAATTTGGTAAATTTGTGCCGCTATTTCACTTTCTAGCGGAAAAGATAGCATACCCATGACAGAATACCCTAATAAATATGGCATTAGGTAAAATCTAAACATGAAAAAAAACCAAGCCACATAAAGTGGAATAATAGGTCTTATTATAAATGAAGGAGTTATTGGTTTGAATAAATTTATTAAAGGATCTGTTAATTTTACAAATATTTTCATGAAAAAAAACTCAGAATCTTCTCTTTGGAAGATATTCATCGCTACTCTTCCAATTAATGTCCACATAATCATACCCATTACATAATCAATTAAATAGACTAGAGGATGAAAGTTTGCAGACATTGAAGACTTTTAAAATTAAAAGGGGCGAAATTTATCGCCCCTTAAAATTATAATTATTTAGTGTTGTTTGCCAAGTACTGTTTTACCGCTAGGTATACGTACTTCGTCAACCATTCTTTGAGTAGCAGCGTCTGGTGCTTTAGTCATTAAACTAACAACAACCATAGATACTAAACTAACTGCTGATCCAACTATTCCGAATGTAAGTTGAGTAACACCCCAGAATCCTGCTCCACCATTACGTACCCAAATTAGATACGCAGTACCAGAGATTAGACCTAGAAGCATTCCTGCAACTGCGCCCGGTGCATTTGCTCTCTTCCACCATACTCCTAGTACAAGTGGGAAGAACAATCCTGACATCGCAAAGTCAAAAGCCCAGATAACCGAACCTAAGATACCTTGGATCTCTAATGCAGCAATAGAAGCTCCAGCAAAACCAATTATGAAAAGTAGTACCCTTGCAACAATTAGTCTTTTTGCAGTTTCTGCTTTAGGGTCAATGATCTTGTAATACAAGTCATGAGATAAAGCATTTGCAATTGCTAAAACTAAACCATCAGCAGTAGACATGGCTGCAGCCATACCTCCAGCAGCAACTAGTCCTGAAATTACATAAGGTAGTCCAGCAATTTCCGGTGTAGCTAATACAACGGCTTTACCACCCATGAAAAACTCATTTAATTCAAGTGTTCCATTTCCGTTAAAGTCGCTTACAAACATTAAGTTTGCTTGATTCCAGTTTTGATACCAATCTATATTTTGAACATCAGCTATTGATTTACCAATAATTCCTGTTGAAAGTGTTGGATCCATCAATGATAGTTTTGATAATGTAGCTAACATTGGTGCTGAAGAGTAAAGTAGGAATATAAAGAATAATGACCAACCTACTGATCTTCTAGCAGTTTTTACACTTGGAGTAGTAAAATATCTCATCATAACGTGTGGTAATGAAGCTGTTCCAGCCATCATACAAACCGCTAATGAAATAAATTTCCAAGGTGTAGTGTTAACTGACGAGTGAGCTTTAGTTATACCCGCTAAGCCTTTTGGTACTGTAGCTAAATCAGCTGCAGAGTTTTTAGTAAATCCAAATTGACCCTCTAGTTCAGCAATTCTAGCTACTTCATCTGCTAGCATTAAGTGCGGAAATACACCAGCACCCATTTTATTACTAATCCAGAATACAGGTAACAAGTACGCTATGATTAACACAATGTATTGTGCAACCTGCGTCCATGTAACTGCTCTCATTCCACCAAGCATAGAACAAAGTAATATACTTGCTAATCCAACGTACACAGCTAATTTAAAAGGAATATCTAGTGCTACCGAAGCAATAGTTCCTGTTGCATTAATTTGTGCAGTCACATAAGTAAATGAAGCTACAGTTAAAACTATAACGGCACTTACCCTTGCTAAGTTACCACCATATCTTGTACCAATGAAATCTGGAACCGTATAACATCCAAATTTTCTTAAGTAAGGTGCCAACAAAGACGCAACAAGTACGTATCCACCTGTCCATCCAACTAACAACGCCATATATCCGTAGCCTTTAAAGTAAATTCCACCTGCCATTGCAACGAATGAAGCACCAGACATCCAGTCTGCTGCAGTAGCCATTCCGTTAAATACAGTTGGTACTTGTCTACCTGCTACATAGTACGCATCTAGTTGAAGTGTACGAGATAAATAACCAATTATTGCATAGATTGAAACGGTAAAAGCAACGAAAAAGATACCTATCAATTTCGCTGACATACCCGCCTGCTCTGCTATAGCCATTAAGATTATGAATACAAGGAAACCTCCTGTGTATATTCCATAAACTTTTGGCAGATTATCTATAAATTTTCCCTTAATCATTAATCATCTCCTTTTTCGGTATAGCCAAACTCTGCATCTATTTTTTCTTGTTGATTTGCAAACCAAAAAATAAGTATTACAAAAATTCCAAGTGACCCTTGGCATGTCATGTAGTATGACAATGGATATCCAAGAGGTCTAAAACTAGACGCTTCCATTTCGGCTCCGAAGAAAAAGATGCCAATTGAGAATACAAACCAAATTGCTAAAGTTACGAACAGCAAATTTCTGGTTTTTTCCCAGTGTTTTTCTTGTTTTGACATTTTTTATCCTCCCTATAGGTTAAAAAAAAAGGATTCATACATATTATACTGTAGATTGAAACCCCTAAAAATCTATAATAAATGGGAATTTTATATTATATAACAACCTGAGGTAGCAATGACTTTAAAATACAGATTTAATTTAAAAGACATAAAGCTTGAGGATTTTAAGCTTTATTTATTTTCTTTGTTTAAAGCTTTCATACCTAAAAAAAAAATAAAAGATATGAAAGATCTTAAGGAGTTTATTCAAAAAAAATCAGCATGGGTATCTCAAGTAACTTTGTACAGTTATTTAAAAACAAGAATGGGTACAAAGTATGTATTACACTTTGACGACGAGGTATTGTTAGGTTCTATTAACAAAGCTAAATGGAATATTTATTCAGTTGCTCTACAAGATCTTACTTTTTTTAGTTTTTCATATCTCAATGTTTTTTTTAATTATCAAGAAGTTGAAAATGCAAAAAAGATTTATGAAAATATTTTAGATGATGAAATTTCAAATGGAATGTCGGCTGATATCATAGAAAAAGGAAAAAAAACTTTTGAAGAACGTTTGCAAAAAATAAACTGGAAAACTCATTGCGGTTCTTTACCATTTAACGATAGCGCTTTGTCGTTATATGAGTGGGCTCCTATAGCCGATGAATTAAAAACTTTAGATAGAAAAATAGTTTTAAATTCTATGATTTTAAAATGGGATAATATTCAGAAAGAATTTATAAAATTAATTAAATTTTAATATTTTTTCTATTTTGGACTAAACTTTCGACTACTGTTGGATCTGCCAATGTTGTTGTGTCGCCCAATTGATCATGTTCGTTTGCTGCAATTTTTCTTAAAATTCTTCTCATAATTTTTCCAGATCTTGTTTTTGGAAGTCCAGGAGAAAAATGTATAAGGTCAGGTGTTGCAATTGGTCCAATTTGTTTTCTTACCCAAAGCTTCAATTCTCTTTCAAGATCATAATCTTCTTTTTCTCCAGCATTCAAAGTTACATAACAATATAAGCCGCTACCTTTAATATCATGAGGGTAGCCAACGACCGCAGCCTCAGCAACTTTTGGATGAGCAACAAAAGCACTTTCAATTTCTGCCGTTCCCAAGTTATGTCCAGATACAATTATCACATCATCTACTCTACCAGTAATCCAGTAATATCCATCCTTATCCCTCTTACATCCATCGCCTGTAAAATATTTTCCATCAAATTGAGAAAAGTATGTATCAATAAATCTTTGATGGTCACCATAAACAGTTCTCATTTGTCCAGGCCATGATTGTGCTATGCACAATCTTCCTTTACATTCGCCTTTTAATGTTGCACCTTTTTCATCTACAATAACTGGTTTAATCCCATAAAAAGGTTTAGTTGCAGATCCTGGTTTCAAATTTATTGCACCGGTTTGTGGACTAATAAGTATTCCTCCAGTTTCTGTTTGCCACCAAGTATCAACAATCGGACATTTTGAATTCCCAACTGTTTTATAATACCACTTCCAAGCCTCTGGGTTTATGGGTTCTCCAACAGTTCCTAATAGTTTTAACGATTTTCTTGAAGTTTTTTTAACTGGATCTTCACCTTCTCTCATAAGCGCTCTTATTGCTGTAGGAGCTGTATAGAAAATATTTACTTTATATTTATCAACTATTTGCCACCACCTCGAACTGTCTGGATATGTTGGTATTCCCTCAAACATTATTGTTGTTGCTCCATTAGAAAGAGGTCCATAAATTATATAACTGTGACCTGTAATCCAACCAATGTCGGCAGTACACCAGTAAATGTCTTTTGGTTTGTAGTTAAAAATATATTGATGGGTCATAGAGGCATAAACCATATACCCGCCGGTTGTATGCAAAACTCCTTTTGGTTTTCCAGTTGAACCAGATGTATAAAGTATGAATAAAGGATCTTCCGCATTCATTTCTTCTGGCTCGCAGTTAGTAGAAATATTTTTAATCATATCGTCATACCAAATATCTCTTTTACTATCCCAATTAATATAATTTCCGGTTCTTTTAACAACTATGCATTTTTTAATATCTCTACATTTAGAAAGAGCTTGATCAGTAATATCTTTAAGTGGAATAGTTTTTCCTCCTCTTATTCCCTCATCCGCAGTTATTACGTAATCTGATTTACAATCATCAATTCTTCCTGCTATTGAATCTGGTGAAAAACCGCCAAATATTATTGAATGTATTGCTCCTATTCTCGCGCATGCAAGCATAGTAAAAGCTAATTCTGGAATCATTGTGAGATAAATAGTAACTCGATCACCTTTCTTAATGCCTAATTGTTTAAGTCCATTAGCAACTCTTGAAACTTCTTTATGCAATTGTTTATAGGAAATTTTCTTTGTATCTTTTGGGTTGTCACCAACCCATATTATTGCAGTTTTATCTTTTTTATCTTTTAGATGTCTATCAATACAGTTTTCAGATGCATTTAAGGTTCCGTCCTCATACCATCTGATATAAACTTCATCTTTACTATATTTTACGTTTTTAATTTTTTTATATGGTTTAATCCAATCTATTCTTTTACCTTCTTTTTTCCAAAATTCATCATTACTTTGGATTGATTTTTTGTATTTAGCTTCATAACCTGATTTATTAACTATGGCCCTTTTGATCCACTCAGTTTTAGTCTTGATAGTTAAGCCGCCACTCTCACTTTTAGTTTTGTTATTTTTTTTATATGTTTTTTTTTTGATTTTTTTATAAAATTTTTTTTTTTTTGATTTTTTTTTAGATCTTCTGGCCATGATTTTTTTTTATTAAATATTACCCATCTTATTTATAATTTTCCAGCTTTTTGAATCTATTGGCATTACTGAAAGTCTGCTCTGTTTTACTAGAGATAAGTGCTTAAGTTCTTTATCTTTTTTAATATTTTCTAGTGTAACTGGTTTTTTCAGTTTATTTCTGAATTTAACTTGTACAGCAAAAAACCTTTTTTTTTTATCAGACGGATCAATAAAAGCCTCTTTAGTCACTTCAATTATTCCAACAATTTCTTTTCCTATGTTTGAATGATAAAAAAAACAGAGATCGCCCTTTTTCATTTTTTTTAAATTATTTGCCGCCTGGTAATTTCTAACACCATCCCACATAGACCCTTTCAAGCCTTCTTTTTTTTGTTGATCTATAGACCAAACATTTGGCTCAGATTTAAGTAACCAATAAGACATTTTTTTTACTAATAATGTTTTATCATCATAAAATAAAAATATATATTATAAATTAAATGAAATCTAAATTTAATGAAGCTTTAAGCTTTTTTCAAAAAGGTCAGCTGGATGAAGCAAAAAAAATTTGTTTAAAAATTTTAAAAGAACAACCTGATAATTTTAATGTTTTACATTTGCTTGGCGTAATTGCGTTTAAAGAAAAGGACTATGTAAAATCGGAAGATTTAATAGAAAAAGCTATTAAAATAAAACCTAACCAAGTAGAAATTTATAACTTTTATGCTTTAATATTAGTTAATCTTAAAAAATTTAATTTAGCCATCAAAAGTTGGGATGAAGCTATCAAGTTAAAACCAGATTATGCAGAAGCTTATAATAATAAAGGTAATATACTTTTTGTATTGAAAAAAAATGAAGACGCATTAGAAAGTTATGAAAAAGCAATTCAGATCAAACCCGATTACGCAGATGCATATAACAATCGTGGAAACCCTCTGCGGAAGTTAAAAAAAATCAATGCCGCATTAGAAAGTTATGAGAAAGCTATAGAACATAATCCTAATCATGCAGAAGCTTATAATAATAAAGGTAATATATTTCTTGAATCAAAAAGAACTGATTCTGCAATAAAAAGTTATGAAAAAGTTATAGAAATTAAACCAAATCATGCGCAAGCACATAATAACCTTGGCATTGCACTTCATAAATTAAAAAAAAATGAAGCTGCATTAGAAAGTTATGAAAGAGCGATTAAGATCAAACCAGATTATGCAGAGGCTCATTATAACAAAGCAAATATCCTTTATGAATTAGAAAAAATAGATGAATCATTAAAAAGTTATGAAAGAGCGATTAAAATCAAACCAGATTATGCAGAGGCTTATTTTAACAAAGGTGGTGTACTTCTTGCATTAAATGTAAATGGAGAAGCGCTTACTAACTTTAAAAAAGTTTTGGAGATTAAACCAGATTTTGAAAGTTTGTCAGGCACAATGATGTATACTAAACTCAAACTATGCAATTGGGAAAATTTTAACAAAGATTTAGAAAATCTTAAAGATGTAGCTGCCGATTCTGAAAAAAAAGTAAACCCACATAATTTATTATTTTGTTATGATTCACTAAAAATACAAAGATCCGCAGCAAAAAAATGGTCAGATATAAAGTTTTCTTCTATTCCATTAAATCAACAGCAATATCAATCCCAAAATCCATTGAATTCTAATGAAGATTTATATTTAACTCCAAAAAGAGAAATAAACAAAAAAATTAAAATTGGATATTATTCTGCCGATTTGCGAGAACATGCCGTTGGTCAATTGATAGTTAATTTATTTGAATTACATGATAAATCAAAGTTTGAAATATTTGGTTTTTATTTTGGTCCGGATGTGAATGATGATGTTTATAAAAGAATTTCAAATTCTACGGATAAATTTATTAATGTTAAATCAAAAAACGAAACAGAAATAGTTCAACTCTCAAGAGACTTTGGGATTGATATTGCTGTTGATTTAATGGGATATACATCAAAAAATAGATTTAAAATTTTTGCTGAAAGATGTGCCCCACTACAAGTGAGTTATCTTGGTTATCCTGGAACTACAGGTGCAAATTATATTGACTATTTAATTGCTGATAAAATTTTGATACCCAAAGAAAGTCAAGAATATTATTCTGAAAAGATAATTTATTTACCAAATACTTTTTTAGTAAATGACTCAGCAAAAAAAATATCTAAAAAAATTTTTACAAGAGAAGAACTTAATTTGCCAAAAAATGATTTTGTTTTTTGTTGTTTTAATCAAAGTTATAAAATATTACCCAAAACCTTTGATATTTGGATGAGAATATTAAAAAGGGTTAAAGGTAGTGTGCTTTGGTTGTTTAATAGTAATGAAATATCTTGTAAAAATTTAAAACAAGAAGCTGTTAAAAGAGACGTAGATCCCAATCGAATTATATTTGCAAATCGTTTACCACTGCTTGAAGAACATCTAGCAAGATACAAAGCTGCAGATTTATTTCTTGATACTTTGCCTTACACTGCACACTCTACATGCAGTGATTCATTGGAAGGTGGATTGCCAGTTCTTACTCTTCAAGGAGAAACATATGCAAGTAGAGTTTCTTCAAGTTTATTGAATGTGCTTGATTTAAAAGAATTAATTACACACTCTTCAAAGGAATATGAAGATGTGGCAGTAGAACTTGCTAGTGATTTGTCCAAATTAAAAGATATAAAAAATAAATTAGATGTTAATAAAAATAAAACACCTTTATTTAATACAAAACTTTTTACCAGTCATATAGAAAAAGCTTATTTAGAGATGAATAAAAAATACATTGAAAATAAAAAACCAGAAAATATTGAGATAAAATAAATTTAAATTTTTATAATTTAACACCAGCGCCTTTTAAAAAAACAGCATTTTCATCTAGAGCCCATCTTGGTTTTGCAGGATAGTCTAATTTGTTAAATTGTTTTTTTTTAAATTTTTCTAAACCAACCATTGCTATCATAGCGGCGTTATCCCCGCATAAATTAACTGGAGGGAAAATTGATTCAAAGTTTTCTTCCTTGCATAAATTTTCTAGAACTTTTCTAATTTTTTTATTTGCCGCAACTCCACCAGCTACTACAAATTTATTTCCATTATTATTTATTTTTCTAAATTCTTTGAAAGCTATTTTACTTTTTTTATATAATATTTCTTCAATAGTTTTTTGAAAAGAAGCCGCAAGATCAAATTTTTCTTTTTTAGTTTTAATTTTTTTTGAAATTGTTAAAACTGCAGTCTTAAGACCAGCGAAAGATAAATTGCAGCCACCCCTATTAATTATTGGTTTAGGTAAATTAAATTTGTTTGGATCTCCTTGTTTTGCATACTCTTCAATTTGTGGACCTCCAGGAAATTCAATACCAATCAATTTTGCTGTTTTATCAAATGCCTCACCAACAGCATCGTCAATTGTTGTTCCTAATCTTTTGTACTTTCCTAAATTTTCAACACTAAGAAATTGACTATGCCCACCAGATATTAAAAGTAGTAAATATGGATAATTAAGTTTTGAATTAAGTTTTGGACTTAACGCATGTCCCTCAAGATGATTAACAGCAATGAAAGGTTTTTTTAATGAAGCTGCAATAGCTTTTCCAAAATTAAAACCAACCGACAGGCAGACAATAAGTCCTGGGCCAGCAGTGGCAGCTACGGCATCAATATCTTTAATTTTTATTCCACTTTCACTAATTGCCTTTTTTGTTATTAAGTCAATTTTTTCTGCATGAGATCTTGCTGCAAGTTCTGGAACCACTCCTCCAAATTCTTTGTGAACATCAATTTGACTTGAAACAATGTTAGATAAAATTTTAACATTTTCATCTTTGTTTTGTTGTATTATTGAGGCAGCTGTTTCGTCACAGCTTGTTTCAATTCCTAATATTATAGGTTTTTTTTTCATTAAATTAGTTTTTATAAATATTAAAATCTCAATGTAAGGTATGGATTATAAAAAATTAAATGAAAAGTAAAAAAATTATTATTGGTTCTCGTGGTAGTAAATTAGCATTAATTTATGCTGAAAGAGCCAAAGCTGAACTTAAAAATTATTCAAAAGAGCTTGATATTGAGATAAAAAAAATAACAACAAAGGGAGATGCAATTCAAGATGTAAGACTTTCAGACACTGGCGGCAAAGGATTATTTTGTAAATTAATTGAAGAAGAATTAATAAATAAAAAAATAGACATAGCTGTTCACGCTCTCAAAGATCTTCCGTCAAATGAAACAGAAGGTTTAATTACCAATTGTTTTTTGGAAAGAAATGATCCAAGAGAGATTTTAATTAGTAAAAATAATTTGGATTTTCAAAAACTTAAAAAAGATTCTATTGTAGGAACTTCATCATTCAGAAGAGAATTTCAATTAAAAAGAATTAGAAATGATTTAAAATATAAACTTATAAGAGGAAATGTTGATACAAGAATTAAAAAATTAAATGAAAATCTTTTTGATGCGATAATTTTATCTTATGCAGGAATTAAATCTTTGAATTTAACAAATAATATTTCTCAAATTTTTTCGGTTTCTGAAATTATTCCCAGTGCAGGACAGGGAATAATTGCGTTACAGTGCAGAAAAAATGATGATAATACTATAAAATTACTAAATGAAATAAATCATAAAGAAACACATTATTGTGTTCAGGCTGAAAGGAATGTTTTAAAGATTTTGGAAGGTGATTGCGAAACAGCAGTTGGAGTTTTGGCAAAAATCGAATTTAATAAAGTTGTTTTAGAAGCAGAGTTATTTTCTTTAGATGGAAAACAAAGATTTTATTTTAAATCTTCAAAAGATCTTAATTTGGCTTCTGAACTTGGAAAAGAAGTTGGTGAAATGCTAAAAAAAAAATCTAAAGATTCATATAAAAAATAATTATGCATATTTTGTTTACTAGACCTTTAGAAGACTGTCGGGAAATAATGATAAAATTTCAATTATTAGGTCATAAAGTTTCACATATGCCATTAATTTATGTAGAAAAAAAAAATTATGAAGAAATTAATTTTGAAGATTTTAAAGGAATAATTTTTACAAGCACTAATGCGATTAAATTTTTAAATTTAAAAAAAATTAATAAAAAAATTAATTGTTTTTGTGTAGGAAATGCCACGGAAAAAAAAGCAAGAAATTCTGGCTTTCAAAATACTTTTTCAGCCGAGGGAAATGTTAATAATTTGAAAGAACTTATTTTACAGAATTTTAACTCATCTGACGGAAAATTACTTTATGTTAGTGGAGAAATTGTTTCTAATGAACTAGATAAAAAACTTATTTTTGAAGGATACGATGTTAAAAGAATAGTTAATTATACCACAAAACATGTTGAAAAATTAAATGAGGATTTTGTAGAAAAAATCAAAATGAAAATGCCAAATATAGTCTACATCTATTCTCAAAATAGCGCAGCAAGCTTTTTAAATTTAATTAAAAACTATAATTTAAGTAATCTTTGGATGGACACTAATTTGATGTGTATAAGCGAAAAAACCTCATCTGTATTGAATGAAATTAAATGGAAAAAAATTTTTATTTTTAGCCCTGGTGAAGAAGAATTTTTACTATATAAAATTTAGTTATGGAAATTTTTAATAATTTTAAAGAGCTTTTTTTGTCGGTATGGAGCAAGGGAATTCTTGGGGTAGATATATTTCAAATTTTAATTGGAATTGGAATCTTTTTTATTTTTTTAATTTTTAGAGGTATTATAAGTAAAGTAATTATAAAAAGATTAGAAAGTATAGCTAAAAAAACTAGCAACAAACTGGACGATACTTTCGTTCAGGCAATGGAAGGTCCAGCAAGATTTCTTCCAATTGTTATAGGTTTTTTTATTGCAAGTTATTATATGTCTTTTTCCGAAGATAGCAGAGCTATAGTAGACACAATAAATAGAACATTAATTACCATTTTTATTTTTTGGATAATGCATCAAATAATAGAACCAATCTCATATATTTTAAGCGGTCTAGGCAAGGTTTTAACTAGAGAATTAATAGGCTGGATTATCAAATCATTAAAAATTTTAATTTTTATTCTTGGATTAGCGGCAGTGCTTGAACTTTGGGGAATAAAAATAGGACCAATTATAGCAGGATTAGGTTTGTTTGGTGTGGCCGTTGCACTAGGAGCACAAGATTTATTTAAAAATTTAATTTCTGGAATTTTAGTTTTAGTTGAAAAAAGATTTAAAATTGGAGATTGGATACTTGTAGAAGACATAATAGAGGGGATTGTTGAAAAAATAGGCTTTAGATCAACTGTTATACGTAAGTTTGATAAATCGATTGCAATCATTCCAAATTTTCAATTTGCTGAAAATGCAGTAATTAATATTAGTCAAACAACCAATTGGATTATTAGTTGGACAATAAATTTACAGTACGACACGACTGTTGAACAACTTAAAACAATAAGAAATGAGATAGAGGACTTTATAAAAAAACACGAGGACTATAAGCCAGATCTTGGTTATGCAGTTAGAGTAGATAAATTTGCTGATAGTTCTATTGATATGTACATACGTTGCTTTACAAAAACAGATGATTGGGACGAATGGTTAGCTGTTAAAGAAAGACTTGCTATTTCAATTAAGCAAATAGTTGAAAAAAATAAAGCTTCATTTGCTTTTCCAAGTCAGTCTATTTATGTAGAGAAAAAATGATTGCAATTTTTTATTTAGCTCTTCAAATCTTAAAGCTTTATTCTTACGTTGTAATCGCCAATGTAATTATTAGTTGGTTAATTGCATTTAATGTTTTGAACACACAGAATAGATTTGTTTATTCTATTTTAGAATTAACCTATCGATTAACTGATCCAATTTTAAATAAAATAAGACGTTTTTTACCCAATCTAGGTAGTCTAGATATATCCCCAATTATATTACTTTTGTTGATTTGGTTTATAGAAATGTGTATGAAGCTCTACGTAGCACCAATGATATTTAACTAATTCATGATATTAATAGACGGAAAAAAAATAGCAGCAGAATTAAGAGAAAAAATAAAGAAAGAAGTTTTCGAATTAAAATCAAAATATAATAAAGTTCCAGGATTAACTGTAATTTTAGTTGGTGAAGACCCAGCTAGTAAAATTTATGTAAAAAACAAAGAAAAATTTGCAAAAGAAGTTGGCATGAACTCCGAGGCTCTAAGATATCCTGCTGACTTAGAAGAAAAAGCATTACTAAACAAAATTGATGAACTCAATAAAGATGATAAAGTTTCAGGCATTTTAGTACAACTGCCTCTTCCAAAACATATTGACAAAAGAAAAGTCATAGAAACCATAGATCATAAAAAAGATGTTGATGGTTTTCATCCTATGAATGTTGGGAACTTATCTTCTGGCTATGATAGTAGTATTCCGTGTACACCTCTTGGATGTAGTTTATTGCTTAAAAAAGTTGAAAAAAATTTAAGTGGTAAACATGCAGTAGTAATTGGGAGATCAAATTTAAACGGAAAACCAATGACGCAATTGTTATTAAAAGAAAATTGTACTGTAACTATTACTCACTCAAAAACAAAGAATTTAAAAAAAGAATGTCTTAGAGCTGATATAATTATTGCTGCAGTAGGAATACCTGAGTTAGTCAAGGGTGACTGGGTAAAAAAAGGTGCAATAGTTATAGATGTTGGAATAAACAAAACAGAAAAGGGTATTGTAGGTGATGTTGCATTTGATGAAGTTTCTAAAGTTGCAGAAGCACTTACTCCAGTTCCTGGTGGTGTTGGCCCTATGACAATTGCTTGTTTATTAAGTAATACCGTGGAATGTTTTAAAAAGACTCAAAAATAAAAAATTATTTATTTAGTTTTTTTTTATGATAGTTAATAAATCTTTCAACGTTTGATTTATTAAATGTTTTGTTTTCCTCAAAAGACACTTTTTTCATTGAATAGGCATTACTTTTAGTTTGTCTTGATACAATTGTAATATTGCCTTTGTAGAGTTTAAGCTTAACAGATCCATTTACTTTATTTCTTTTTTTATCAACTACTTTTTGAAGTTTAAATCTTGCTTTTGAATACCAATAACCATTATAAATGAGTTCTGCATATTTTGGCATTATCTCATCTTTTTTGTGCATCGTTTCTTTATCTAAAGTAACAGACTCAATTGCTCTATGAGCATTAATTAATAAAGTTCCACCAGGGGTTTCGTAAATACCTCTTGATTTTATTCCAATGAATCTATTTTCAACCAGGTCGACTCTGCCAATTCCATTTTTTCCAGCCAATATATTTAACTTTTTTAAAAGTTTTGAAGGTGTTAATTTTTTTCCATTAATAGTTATAGGATCACCTTTTTTAAATCCTATGGTTATAAAAGAAGCTTTATTAGGTGCTTTTTCTGGAGCAATTGTTCTTTGAAAAATAAATTCAGGTGCTGAATTTTTTGGATTTTCTAGAACTTTTCCCTCAGTGGATGTATGAAATAGATTATCATCTACTGAAAATGGTGGAGCGCCCTTTTTGTCTTTTGGAATTGGTATTCCATTTTTTTTTGCATAATTAATTAAATCAGTTCTAGATTTAAGTTTCCAAATTCTCCAGGGAGCTATTATTTTTATTTTTGGTCCAAAGTAATGATAGCCAAGCTCAAATCTTACTTGATCATTTCCTTTACCAGTTGATCCATGTGAAACCGCATAAGCTTTAAATTTTTTAGCAATTTTAATTTGATCTTTTGCTATCAATGGTCTTGCAATAGAAGTTCCTAGTAAATAAGCACCTTCATAAATTGCATGTCCTCTTATTATTGGATAAACATAATCTTTTACAAAAGTATCTTTTAAATCTTTTATTATTATTTTTTTTACACCAAGTTTTTTTGCATTTTTATAAATTTTTTTTTTATCAATTTTTTGACCAATATCTGCAGTATAAGCGATAACTTCAGCATTATAATTTTCTTGAAGCCATTTTAGTATTATAGATGTATCTAAACCTCCCGAATACGCGAGAACAATTCTTTTGTTAAATTTCATTTATTATTTTAGCTGCAGCTTTTTTTGGCAGAATTGTATGCTTTGGTAAATCCTAAGAGCGAATAATGATCAATTGTTTGCGAACCTTTTTGATTATATCCAGTTACCATTATTCTCGATCCTTTTTTCATTGTTTTTATCATTTTTTTTTCTTTTTTATTATCAGCCATCCAAGCAAAATTTTCCTGAGCTATATCAAATTTGTATTTATACTTTCCCGATCTTGCCATAATTGAGTTTTTTTTATTATATTCATATCCAGAGGTAATACTTATTTCATCTGAAATTTTTTCATTAGGTCTAAAGGTTACAAAAAGTCTTGCCTCTCTTGGGCTTGCTTTTGGAGCTTGCAAAATAGGCATTGATTGGGCAAAACAAATTTTACTACTTTCATTTTTAATTATATAAGTTTCCCAATCTTTATTTTTTAAAATTTTTTTTACTTCTTCAGCGTTCACATTATTAATAATTATGAACGAAAATAATATTAATATTAGGTTTTTAATTATGGACATGGATTTGGATATGTTTTTTGAACTTCATTAATTTCTTTAATAATTTCATCTGTTAATTTTAAATTTACACTTTCTATGTCAGTTTTCAACTGCTCCATTGTAGTTGTGCCAATAATTACACTAGTCATAAATGGTTGAATTTCGCAAAACTTTAAAGACATTTGTGTTAAATTAATATTATATTTTTTTGCTATTTCAAAATAAGCATCTACAGCCACATTAGTGTTTGGTTTATCATATCTTGACCAAAACTTAGGATCTAAGGCAATTCTAGAATTTTTTGGCATTTGTTTATTTCTATATTTTCCAGTTAGATATCCACTTGCCAATGGAGAATATGCCAGTAAACCAATTTGTTCTCTAATAGAAACTTCTGCAAGACCAACTTCATAAGTTCTGTTTAATAAATTGTAAGGATTTTGAATAGCCATCATTCTTGGTAAGTTATGATCTTTTGAAATTTCTAGATACTTTTTAGCACCCCATGCTGTTTCATTAGACAAACCAACATGTCTTACTTTTCCCTGGTCAATAAACTTTTTAAGGTTTCCCAAAACATCTTCAAATTTATTCCAATCTCCATTATCATTATGCTCATAACCTAGTCTACCAAACATATTTGTATTTCTTTCTGGCCAATGAAGTTGGTATAGATCAATATAATCTGTTTGTAGTCTCTTTAAACTTCCATCTAATGCTTCGGTAATATTTTTTTTATCATATTGATTTCCACCACCTCTTAAATATGGCCGCATTGGTCCTGCCACTTTTGTTGCCAGTATAACTTTCTCTCTTTTCTTTGTTTTTTTAAACCAATTTCCAATAATTATTTCTGTATGCCCAAAAGTTTCTTCTTTTGGAGGAACTGAATAAAGTTCTGCTGTATCCCAAAAATTTATCCCTTGATCTAAAGCATAATCCATTTGCTCAAAACCTTCTTCTTGAGTATTTTGCTCACCCCAAGTCATAGTTCCTAAGCAAATAGTGCTAACTTCAAGGTCTGTAGTTCCTAATTTTTTATAATTCATGAAATATTAAATATTTTTTAAAGCTTTTTATGATATCTTGAAATAATAGTAAAAGACTATTATATTAAGGGTTATGGAATTTAATAAAGAAAGTATTTTAAATAAAGTAAAAGCAGCACAACAGTCCACAGTAGTAATGGATGAGGGCTTAAGAGCCTATATGCTTAAAGTATATAATTATATGGCATCAGGCGTGCTATTAACTGGCATCATAGCATTTATTACTTTCAAATTATCAGCTGTTACAAATACTTCAGGAGATATCGTTGGATTAACTAGCTTTGGAAATGCAATTTTCTTTTCAGGTTGGAAATGGTTAGTCATGTTAGCTCCACTAGGTATAGTTTTTTATATGAGTTTTGGTATTAACAAAATGAGTGCTTCAAAGGCACAAAGCACATTCTGGGTTTTTGCAGTGCTTATGGGATTATCACTTTCATGGATATTAATGGTTTACACTAATACAAGTATTGCAAGAGTATTTTTTATAACTTCAGCAACATTTGGAGCAATGAGTATTTATGGTTATACAACTAAGAGAGATCTTACAAAGCTTGGATCTTTTTTATTTATGGGATTAATAGGAATTATAATTGCCTCTTTGGTAAATATTTTCCTTAAATCATCAATGATGTATTTTGTGATTTCAATTTTGGGCGTATTAATTTTTGTAGGTTTGACAGCATATGATACTCAAAAGATTAAGAATATGTATTCAGCATCTGACAGTGGAGAGATAATAGGAAAAAAAGCTGTCATGGGCGCTTTAACTCTTTATTTAGACTTTATTAATTTATTTATTATGCTTTTAAGACTTTTTGGTCAAAGAAGATAATTATCCAGTTAGTTTTTTCCAATTAGTATTTTTTAACATATTATCCAAATCGTTTGAATTTTTTAGAATTTTACCTTTAGAGTCGGTAACTAAATACTTTAAATTTTTGCTGCTTGGTTTAAAGTTTTTACAAATTTTGTACATGGCATTTTCAGTTGCATTTTTAAAAACACTAAAACCAACTTGTCGATTTGATATTGTTAAACCATAGTCTTTCCAAGATCCTCTGGACACCATTTGGGCATATAAATTTAATATAATTTTTAACTCATCTTTCTCAAAAAAATATTTTTCTTCAATATTTTTTGATGAATTATTAATTACTAATCTTAAATTTCTATTCATTAATTTTATATTTGTTTATTAAAGGGATCTGAAATGCTGTAAAAATAAAAGTAATTGGCAATAAACCCCAAACTTTAAAGTTGACCCAAAATTCTTCTGATTGAGTTCGCCATACACATTCATTTAATATTGCTATACCAAAGAAAAAATATACCCATCTTTTATTTAATAGGTCCCAACCTTTTGACGTTAAAGGTAAAGATTTGCCCATTATTTTTTTTAAAATAGGTTCATCTGTAAAAAATTTTCCAAAAAGTAAAGTTAAACCAAATAGAACATTAATGATTGTTGGTTTAATGTATAAAAAAATAGCATTATCAAAATAAATTGTTAATCCACCAAATAAAGTTATTAAAATTCCACTAACCAGCGGAACCATTGGGATTTTTTTTTCTATTATCCACACAACAAATAAAGAAATTAAAGTTGCTATTATAAATGGAGGTATTGCTATTTTGAGATCTTTATCACTATTATAATAGAAGAAGAAAAAGACCACCAAAGGCCCAAAGTCTGTGACAAATTTAACAAAAGATTTATTCACAATTAGATATTAACAGATTAACAAAACTTTTATATTTTTTTATTGATTTTTTTTCTTAAATATTCATTATAAAAATAATGGCAATTCAGAAAGCAAAGTTTTCAATAGGAGATATAGTTAAACATAAGCACTTTGATTTTAGAGGTGTTATATATGATGTGGATTTTGAATTTAACAATTCTGAAGAATGGTACCAGTCCATTCCTAAAAATGTTAGACCAAGAAAAGATCAGCCATTTTATCATTTGCTTGCAGAAAATGATGAGATAACTTATGAGGCTTATGTTTCAGAACAAAACTTACTTAATGATGATTCTGATGAGCCAATTAAACATCCTTTAATCAATGAGATATTTTCAGGAAGAAAAGGATCAACTTATTTTAAACCATCTAATTAAACTGTAAGTCACTTTTTAAACACATTTACCGCAAATCTTAGACATAACATTTTTTTAATATTAGCTATATTCTGATCAGGAATGCATTCGTTTCCCTTATATTATCTCCCTCAGCATTCTTGATCGGAATTTTTTTTTAAATAATATTTAAAAAATCTTCTTTGTTAATATATATAATCTTCGAATGTTTAACTTCTTTGATTTAGGAAAAATCTTTGAAATTTCTTCAAGATCAACAAAGTATGTATTTTTTTTATTTATAATTGTATTAATTATAGGTTTAACTGAAGCTCTATTTTTATCTCCAGAAGATTATAAACAAAGCCATTCTGTAAGAATTATGTATGTTCATGTTCCAGCTGCCTGGATGGCTCTTGGCATATTTTCTATGATAACTTTTTTATCAGTAGGTACTTTTATTTTTAAAAATAAAAATTTTTTCTTAATATCAAAAAGCTTAGCGCCATCAGGATTTATTTTTAACATAATTGCTTTAATAACAGGATCAATATGGGGAAAACCAACATGGGGAACTTGGTGGGCGTGGGACGCAAGAATAACGTCCATGCTTATTTTAGCTTTATTTTATTTTATGTATTTATTGTCATGGAGAATTATAGAAAATAAAAATAATGCTATTAAAATAAGCTCTTTAATTATAATAGTTGGAGCTATTAATGTTCCAATAATAAAGTTTTCTGTTAATTGGTGGAACACTTTACATCAGGGCCCATCATTAAAAATTATGAGCGATACAACCATTCATTCATCTATGTTAATACCATTAGGCATTATGACTGCGGCATTTGCTCTATTCTCTTTGTTGATTTTTTTGATGAAATTTAATACGGAAATGATAAGGATTAAAAATAAAGGATTAGATAGATTATGATCAATGAGATAATTTCAATGAACGGGTACGGACCATATGTTTGGTCAGCTTTTATATTTACCCTTGTAAGTTTTGCATCATTATATTTGGTAACGAAACTTCAGCTGCTAAAAGAACAAAAAAAATATATTGTTAAATTTGGCTCATTAAGCAAAGCTAAGACTGCTGTTGTTAGAGAACAAAAAATAAATAAAGAGATACTGCTAAATTCTGTAATTACTAAAATTTAACTTTAAATCCCAAAAAATGGTACAAAAAGTTAAATTAAGAATAGTATTTTTATTAGCACTTGTTTTATCTATAATTTTATCTGTTTTTTTAATTCTCAAATCTTTAGAAAAAGATGTAGTATTTTTTCTTTCTCCTACTGATATTAAAAATTTAGAAGAAATTGAATCAAAAAAAATTAGAGTTGGAGGAATGGTAAAAAAAAATTCTATAAGTATTAATTCTGAAAAAATTAATTTTATAGTAACTGACTTTAAAAATGAGATTAACGTTAGTTATTCGGGATCTGTGCCAAATTTATTTTCAGAAAATAAAGGAGTTGTAGCCGAAGGATTTTTGCAAGATAGAAATTATTTAAGAGCAGTTAAAATTTTGGCAAAGCATGATGAAAATTATATGCCACCAGAAGTAAAAGAAGCTTTGGGAGATAAATAAATTGTTAGCTAATCATATAGGTCACTATTCTTTGGTTATGGGGTTGATGGCTTCAATTCTAATTTTTTTGCTATCATTAAAAAGTTATAAATTAAAAACTATTGATAAGCGTATTTTTTCAATATCATTTTTACAACTTTTTTTTGTACTAATTAGTTTTACGAGTTTGGTTATTTGTTTTGTTATATCTGATTTTAGCAATGAAACAGTTTTTAATAATTCTCATACCCAGAAGCCTATTTTTTATAAAATTTCTGGCACCTGGGGCAATCATGAAGGAAGTTTACTACTTTGGTTATTGGTTTTAACTTTATTTTTGATTTTATTCTTAATTAATTCTAAGAAAGAATTAAAAAGATACAGAATTTTAACTATAACTTTTCAACAGATAATTATTATTGGTTTTTTTTTATTTGTTTTAATAACTTCTAATCCTTTTAACTATTTATTTCCCAGACCAATTGAAGGATTGGGTCTTAATCCAATTTTACAAGATCCGGCCTTAGCAATTCATCCTCCGATTTTATACGTAGGCTATGTAGGTTCTTCATTAATTTTTTCCGCGACACTTGCTGCAGTAATTGAAAATTATATCTCAAAAGATTGGGCAAAAAATATTAAAATTTGGATTTTAATTTCTTGGGTTTTTTTAACTATTGGAATTATGGTTGGTTCGATCTGGGCTTATTATGAACTTGGTTGGGGTGGCTTTTGGTTCTGGGATCCAGTTGAAAATGTATCATTGATGCCATGGATTTGTTTAACTGCCTTACTTCATTGTGTTTTAGTACTTGAAAAAAGAGAACTTTTAAAGTCTTGGACGATTATTTTATCAATAGCAACTTTTACTTTAAGTATGTGTGGAACATTTTTAGTAAGGTCGGGGATATTAAACTCAGTGCATACATTTGCAAATGATCCATCAAGAGGTATTTTTATTTTATGTTTTTTATTTTTTTTAATAACAATTTCTTTAATTATTTTTTTTATTTTTAATAAGGAAAAACAAAAAGATTATAAAAAAATTTATTTTTTTAGCAAGGAGGTTTCAATTTTAGTAAATAATTGGTTTTTAATGTATTTTTTATCTGTTGTGTTGATTGGAACTTTATATCCAATTTTTTTAGAAGTTTTAATTGATCATAAAATTTCTGTTGGTCCACCATTTTATAATAAGTTAATAGTGCCATTTTTAATATTTTTTCTTATTTTTATGTCTCTAGGACCTAATTTAAAATGGATTAAAGAAACGAATGTTAAAAATAAATTTCAACTTATTATATTTTTTTTTATTTCCTTAATAATATCTCTTCTAATCTATAAAAAAATTGGTCAAACGAACTTAATTAACACTGCTTTAATAGCAGCGTCTTTATATTTATTTATAGTCACTATTAAAGATTTTTTTTCTAAAGAGTTATACAATTTTTCAAAAAAAATATCTCATTTTGGTTTTAGTTTATTAATTTTAAGCATTTTACTTAATGGAATTTTATCTAGTGAAGCTATAATAAATTTAAAAGTAGGTGAAAAATTTACTTTTAAAAATGAAAAAATATTCTTTAAATCTATTGAGAATAATAAAAAAGAAAATTATCAGTCAGTTGTTGGCTATTTTACAGTTGAGGATGATAAAAAAAATATTTTTCTGTTTAAACCCGAATTAAGGATTTATGACCAACCAGCAGTAATTACTAGTGAAGCAGATATTAAAACGACTTTATTTAGAGACAAATTTTTAGTTATGAACACAATTAAAGGAAATGAATATTTTAATGTAAGATATCAAGTTAAACCATTTATGATCTGGATTTGGATATCGACTTTGTTGTTGGCTATTGGAGGATTTTTAAGTTTATATAACAGGCTACATGAAAAATAAAATTTTAATTATTTTATTAGTATTTTTTTTAAGCTTTTGTTTTTTTGTATTGTTTAAAAGTTTAGAAAGTTCGAATGTTTATGTACCAGAAAAAAAAGAAGATAGACAACTAGCCGAATTTGTATCTGAAGATTTTTTTACTAAAAAAAAAATTACATCGAATGAAATATTTCAAGGTAGCGATTATTATATTTTAAATATATGGGCTAGTTGGTGTGCTCCTTGTAGGAAAGAACATCCTCAATTAATGAAACTAAGTAAAAATTCTTCAATTAAACTTGTAGGTTTAAACTATAAAGATAATCCTAAAAATGCAAAAAAATTATTAAAAGAACTAGGAAATCCTTTTTCTATTATTATAGTTGATCAAAGTGGAGCCCTATCAATTGAGTTTGGTGGTTATGGCATACCAGAAACTTTTTTGATCAATAAAGATAAAAAAATAATTAAAACTTTTATTGGAAATTTAAGTAATGATTCGGTAAGACAAATTAATTCAATTGTAAAATGAAATTATCAAAAATATTTTTTGTATTATTTGTTATGTTAAATTTTTTTTCTATTTCTTTTGCAGAGAAAAATGATCAACTTACAATTAAAATTTCAAAAAATTTGAGATGTTTAATTTGTCAGGGACAGTCAATTTATGACTCCCAATCTGATTTTGCAGTTAGCATGAAGATTCTGATAAATAAAAAAATTGAGCAAGGATTAAGTGAGAAAGAAATTTATGAGCTTCTCAAAGATAAATATGGAGAATGGATTGTTTATGACACAAGTTTTAACAAAAATACGTTTATTCTATGGGGATTGCCAGTATTGTTATTTTTTTTAGGAGGTGCAATAATACTTAGAAAATTAGTGTTTCGAAAGGTTTAACTATATGCAGAAAAGATATAAAAATAATATATGAAACTAAAATTTATAAAAAAATATTTTTTTCTAGTTAACATTTTTTTATTAATGTCTTTACCTTTAAAAAGTGAAGAAGTTAAAAAAATTTCAGGTAATGAACATGAATTTAACTTTTATACTGGTATGTTCGATTTTAGTGACGCTGGTAAGAGATCTACAATATTTGGTTTTCAACATCAAAACGAAAACCTTATAAGAGAAAGTTTTTTAGGCACTCTTTCACCAGTTACAGGAGCTTTAATTACTCAGGATAGTGCTAGTTATTTTTATACAGGTATCCAAGCAATGTACAAAGTTGGAAATATTAATATAACACCAAGCTTCACTCCCGGAATATACAACCAGGGCGACGGTAAAGACCTAGGACACATGGTAGAATTTAAAAGTGAAGTTCAGTTATCATTAGACTTACCAAAAGAAAGTCAATTTGGTTTTTCATATAATCATTTATCTAATGCAAGTTTAGGAGATAAAAATCCAGGAGCAAATAGTTATATGTTTAATTTTCTTAAAAAATTTTAAACAAGACTATGAAATTAAAGGACTGTCATAATTTTGATGACTTCCGTAAATTAGCAAAAAAAAAACTACCATCTCCAATTTTTCATTATATCGATGGCGCAGCAGATGATGAAATTACATACAAAAGAAATACCAGTTCATTCAATGATGTTGATCTAGTTCCAAATGTATTAAGAGGAGTAGAACAAGTAGATTTATCGACAACTGTATTTGGTAAGAAATTAGATCTTCCTCTTTATTGCGCACCAACAGCTTTACAAAGACTTTTTCATTACGACGGAGAAAGAGCAGTAGGAAAAGCGGCTCAAAAATTTAATACTATGTTTGGAGTATCTGCTTTATCAACAGTAAGCGTTGAAGAAATAGCTTCATTAATTGATACGCCAAAAATGTTCCAATTTTATTTTCATAAAGACAGAGGTTTGAATGATGCAGTAATGGAAAGAGCAAAAGCAGCTAAGTTTGATGTAATGGCACTAACTGTTGATACTATTACAGGAGGAAATCGTGAAAGAGATTTAAGAACTGGTTTTACTTCACCTCCAAAACTAACATTATCTAGTCTTTTTAGCTTTGCTTCAAAACCTATGTGGGGCATTAATTATTTAACAAAAGGTAAATTTGAACTACCTCACCTTCAGGATTATGTTGGCGAGGGAACTAGCACCGCAGTATCAATTGGAAATTATTTTTCAACCATGTTGGATCAATCAATGAACTGGAATGATGCTGAAAAGCTTTGTTCTAAATGGGGAGGTCATTTTGCGTTAAAGGGAATAATGAGTGTTGAAGATGCAAAGCGCGCAGTAGATATTGGTTGTACAGGAATAATGGTTTCAAATCACGGAGGAAGACAACTTGATGGTTCAAGATCTCCATTTGATCAATTAGCAGAAATAGTTGATGCTGTTGGAGATAAAATTGATGTGATTTGCGAAGGGGGAATTCAGAGAGGTACTCATATACTTAAGGCATTATCAATAGGAGCAAAAGCATGTTCAGGGGGAAGACTTTATCTTTATGCATTGGCTGCCGCAGGACAAGCTGGTGTAGAAAGAGCATTAACTCAATATCGTGCCGAATTAGAAAGAGACATGAAACTTATGGGATGTACTAAAATAAGCGAATTAAGTAGAAATAATTTAAGATTTAGAAAAAAATGAAATTATCAAATTGTCATAATTATAATGACTTTAGAAAATTAGCCAAAAAAAAGTTACCATCACCAATTTTTCATTACATTGATGGGGGATCTGATGATGAGTCCACTCTAAATAGAAATACAGATTCATTTAATGATTATGATTTAGTTCCAAATGTTTTAGCTGGTGTATCTAATATTGATATGTCTACCACTGTACTAGGGGAAAAAATTGATTTTCCTTTGTTCCCTGCTGCAACAGCAATGCATAGACTTTATCATCATGAAGGGGAAAGAGCTTCAGCAAAAGCCGTAGAGAAAGTGGGAACAATTTTTGGCCTGTCAACAATGAGTACAGTGAGCATAGAAGAAATTTCAACAATTAACAAAGGTCCAAAATTATTTCAGCTTTACATTCATAAAGATAGAGGGCTCACAGATAATTTATTAGAAAGATGTAAAAAAGCTGGTTTTACCAGCATGTGTTTAACCGTTGATACTGTTGTTGCTGGAAATAGAGAGAGAGACAGAAGAACAGGATTTACAACTCCTCCAAAATTAACTCTAGGTAGTCTTTTAAGTTTTGCACTGCATCCAGGCTGGACAATAAATCATTTAATTCACGAAAAATTTAAATTAGCAAACATTATTCACATGACTCAAAAAGGAACCAGTATAGATAAATCAGTTATTGATTATATAAATGAACAATTTGATTCTGCAATGAACTGGAAAGATGCAGAGTATTGTGTAAAAAAATGGAATGGACCCTTTGCTTTAAAAGGTGTTATGAGTGTTGAAGATGCAAAAAAAGCAATTGATATTGGTTGCACAGCTATAATGATTTCTAATCACGGTGGCAGACAATTAGATGGTTCAAGAGCACCTCTTGATCAACTTTCTGAAATAGTAGATGCAGTTGGAGGTAAAATCGAGGTAATACTTGATGGAGGAGTTAGAAGAGGAACTCATGTACTCAAAGCTTTATGTTTAGGAGCAAAAGCATGTAGTTTTGGAAAAGGTTATTTATTTGCTTTAGCGGCTGGAGGACAAAAAGGTGTAGAAAAAATTTTGGAAAATATGAAAACTGAAATTAATCGTGATATGAAATTGATGGGATGTAAAAATGTGGGAGAGTTAAACAGATCAAAATTAATTCATAGAAAATAAAATGAAACTTGCGAAAAATCTTGATAGGTTAGGAACAGAGTCAGCTTTTAAAATTCTAGCAGAAGCAAAAAAACTAGAAGCAGAAGGAAAAAAAATAATTCACTTGAGTGTAGGTCAGCCAGACTTTAAATCACCCAAACATGTAGTAGATGCAACAAAAAAAGCATTAGATGAAGGCCATCACGGATATGTCCTTCCAAATGGAATGATTGAATGTAGAAAAGCTGTTACAAGAAAAATCAAAAAACTCTATAATGTAGAAATTGATCCTGAGAGAGTAGTTATTATGCCTGGAGGAAAACCGACAATATATTATGCTATTACATTATTTGGTGAACCAGGAGCAGAAATAATATATCCAGATCCAGGCTTTCCAATCTATGAGTCAATGATCAATTATACTGGAGCGAAAGCAGTTCCAATTGACATGCTTGAAAATAAAGATTTTTCTATAAATCCAGAAAAAATACTATCTTTAATTAATGATAATACGAGATTAATAATATTAAATAATCCAAATAATCCTACTGGTGCATTTACTGAAAAAAATAAAATAGATGAATTGGCAAAAGGTTTAAAAAAATTTCCAAATGTAGCAATTTTAAGTGATGAAATTTATTGTAGGCAGATTTTTGATGGAAAAAAAATGCCAACTTTTTTTGATTATCCTGATTTATATGACAGATTAATTGTACTTGATGGATGGAGTAAAACTTATGCAATGACTGGTTGGCGTTTAGGTTGGGCTGTATGGCCTGAAAAATTGGTAGAACATGTAATTAAGTTTTGTATAAATAATCATTCATGTGTAAACGCAGCAATTCAATTTGGAGGAATAGCAGCCCTTGATGGTCCAGACGACTCAATAAATTATATGATGGAAAAATTTTCAGAGAGAAGAAAATTAATTTTTAATGAACTAAATGATATTAAAGGAATTGAATGTAGTTTGCCCGGTGGTGCATTTTATGCTTTTCCAAATGTAAAAGGAACTGGAATGAATGGAGAAGAGTTTACAAAAAGATGTCTTCAAGAAGCGGGAGTTGCAATAGTTCCAGGAACATCTTTTGGCAAAAAAGCTATAGATTATGTTAGGTTTAGTTTTGCAGCTTCAGAAAATAATATTTCTCAAGCATTAGAAAATATAAAAAAGATGCTAGGTTAAGATTAAATTTTTATTTAATTAAGATCAAAAACTTTGCCAGGATTCATTATATTATTGACATCAAGACTTCTTTTAATTGATTTCATTAATGGCAAATTGTCTGCATGTTCTTTTAATAAGTACGATTTTTTGTGAAGTCCAATACCATGCTCTCCAGTAATAGTACCTTCAAGTTCTAAAGTTTTATCAATAAGTTTATCGCTAAAATTTCTAATTTTTTCATACTCACCTTGTTTAGAGGGGTCATAAGCAAAAAGTGCATGAAAATTACCATCACCAACATGACCTAACATGGGAGCTTTTACACCAATTTTTTTTATTTCAGTCTCTGCAAACTTAATACATTCAACAAGTTTAGAAATTGGAACACACACATCAGTTGAATATACTTTCGAATTATTAACTTGAGCTTTTACCGCATAATATATTTCATGTCTAGCTTTCCATAGCTTATTTCTTTCTTCAATAGATTCTGCCCATTTAAAATCACTTCCGCCGTTATTTTTTGAAAGTTCTTCAACAATATTAATAGATTCTTTATTACTTTCTTCGCTACCATGAAATTCAAAAAATAGAGTAGGTAAAGCTTCCACATTTTTTAACTCTGAATACTTAATACTTATATCCATTTGATCTTTATTTAACATCTCTACCCTTGCTATTGGAATTCCATATTGAATTATTTCTTGGGATGTTAATACTGCTGACTCAAGATCGGAAAATTGACAAACAGCGCTCATTATACTTTCTGGTATTGGAGATAATCTAAGTTGTACTTCAGTAATTACTCCCAAAGTTCCTTCTGATCCTATAAACAAATTTGTAAGGTTATATCCAGCCGAAGTTTTTTTTGTACGACTTCCAGTTTTTATAATATCCCCATTAGCTAAAACTACAGTTAGTCCAGAAACTACTGTACGCATTGTTCCATATTTAACAGCCATAGTTCCTGATGCAGAAGTTGATGCCATTCCTCCTAAAGCTGCATCCGCACCCGGATCTATTGGAAAAAAAACACCATCTTCTCTTAAGTATTCGTTTAACTGTTTTCTAGTAACATTTGCTTGAACACGACAATCAAAATCGCTTGTGTTAACATTTAATACTTTGTTCATTTTTTCAAGTGAGATGGTTATTCCATCTTCATTACCTACCGCATTTCCTTCTAATGAAGTTCCCGTACCAAAAGGTACTACAGGAATTTTGTGTTCATTACATAATTTTAGTATTTTTGAAACCTCCTCATTGGTTTCTGGAAAGACTACTGCTTGAGATAAAACTGGATTGTAAGTGTCTTCCCCTCTTGCATAGTTAGCTCTTGTTGATTCAGAAATTGAAAATCTTTCTTTTAATAAACTCGTAAGCTCTGTTTGTAGTTTGTTATTTTTCATTTTTTTAAAATAATATATCAATAATATGTTTATGAGGATAATTCAATTTTAAGTTGAAATTGAATTATCAAAATTGATTTATATCGTTAGTTTTAATTTTTTTGATCAAGACTCTTCATGGTTTATATGCTTAAATATATGCAAGTTAATTAACTAAGAGGAGTAATGATGATTAAAGAAAAAAAATCATTGAAGGGGAAAGTACCTTCAAGACGTAAGTTCTTTAAGACAGCAGCAATAGCGGGTGCAGCAGCAGTTGCAATGCCATATGTAAATGTGGGCGCGGCGCAAACGTTAAAAATGCAAGCTGCATGGCC
The DNA here is from genome assembly GCA_902588635.1 of uncultured Pelagibacteraceae bacterium. Classification (GTDB taxonomy): domain Bacteria; phylum Pseudomonadota; class Alphaproteobacteria; order Pelagibacterales; family Pelagibacteraceae; genus Pelagibacter. The sequence continues at coordinate 43,574 of CACIPW010000001.1, forward strand.
AAGTGGTGCTAACATCTTTTTTGAAATGGCAGGAGACTATGCAAAGATGGTTGGCGACATGTCAGGAGGATCATTAAAAATTGATCTTCAGCCCGTAGGAGCAATTGTTAAGACCAAAGAAATTGGTCAAGCAGTTAGTTCTGGTGCGGTAGATATGGGTCACTGGGTAACAGCCTACTGGTATGGAAAAAATCCAGCTGCTTCTTTATTTGGAACAGGACCATCATACGGCATGTCATCTCAAGAAGTTATGGGATGGATGGAGTACGGCGGAGGAAGAGCATTGTATGAAGAAACATTATCAAAAGTTGGTTTTGACTATGTAGGTTTCTTCCATATGCCGATGCCCGCACAACCATTTGGATGGTTTAAGAAAAATGTAACTAAAGTATCTGATGTTAAAGGCATGAAGTACAGAACAGTTGGTCTTGCAACTAACGTTCTTACTGCAATGGGAATGGTAGTTAGACAATTACCAGGTGGTGAAATTCAGCCAGCTATGAAAACTGGTTTGATTGAAGCTGCTGAGTTTAATAACCCAACTTCAGACTCTCAATTTGGTATGCAAGACGTATCTAAGCATTATCACTTAGGAAGCTTCCACCAATCACAAGAGATGTTTGAAATCGCAGTTAACAAAAAAACATTTAACAGTCTGTCACCAGCAAACCAAGCAATATTAAAAAATGCTGCTTATGCTGCGAACACAGATAACTATTTCAAAGCATTAGTTAGATATTCAGCTGACTTATCTAAATTAATGAATGAACATAAAGTTAATGTTTACCAAACTTCAGATGAGATTTTAGCTCAACAATTAAAAGGTTGGGATAAAGTTATTGGAGACTTCGTAGCTAAAGATGCCTTCTTCAAGAAAATCATAGATTCTCAAAAAGCATACGCTAAGAGAGTAATGAAATACTTGCTGATGAATCAGCCTAATTACAGATTAGCTTATGAAAATGAGTTTGGACCTTTAGGAAAAGTTAAAATCTAAATTTTTTATCAAATTTTAAAAAAGGGGACCAGTTGGTCCCCTTTTTTTTGTTTGATTAAAGGTAATAGTTTAACATAGACTGTTATGATGCGTTCTTACATAAAATTTGCTGATACTTTAAGTACATCAATGGGAAAAGCTTTTTCCTGGTGCATTGTTATTTTGATGGGTGGAACTTGTTATGAGGTAGTCATGGCATATGTATTTAATAGCCCAACTTTATGGAACTTTGACTTTAGTTTGCAAATGTACGGCGCAATTTTTATGATGGCTGGAGCCTATACTCTTTCAACAGAAGCGCATGTTAGAGGAGACGTTATTTATAGACTATTTCCAACAAAAGTTCAGGCGTGGATTGATTTAGTTTTATATTTTTTATTTTTTTTCCCAGGAATAATTGCTCTAGCGTTTTATGGATATGAGTATGCAGCATTAGCTTGGAAAATAAAAGAAACTAGTTGGAATAGTCCAGCTCAAATTCAAATTTATATGGCAAAATCTTTAATTCCACTTTCGGGAATTTTATTAACTATTCAAGGAGTTAGTGAAGTTTTTAGATCGATTATTTGTATTCAAACAGGACATTGGCCAGCAAGAATGGTTAGTGCAGAAGAGACAGAAAAAATTTTAATGAAAAAATCTCAGAAAGAAGACGAAACAGATGTTATTTAGTTTAACAAATCCAGAAATAGCAATTTTAATGATGGGACTTTTCTTATTTATGGTCTTATTAGGATTTCCAATCGCATTTACTTTATTGGCTATGGGAGTTGGTTTTGGATATTACGCATATTTTGATCCAACTAGAATGGAACATCTATTAGATAATAGGATCTTTTCATTACTTGTTTCTAATACCTACACCATTATGGATAATAATGTATTAACCGCTGTCCCCTTATTTTTATTTATGGGCTATTTGGTTGAACGTGCTGGAATAGTTTCGAGATTATTTTTTGCAATAAGACTTGCTTTACATGGACTTCCCGCATCTATGGCAGTGGCAGCGCTAGTAACTTGCGCATTGTTTTCGACTGCAACAGGTATAATTGGTGCCGTGGTTACTTTGATGGGACTTTTAGCTTGGCCAGCAATGGTAAAAGCAGGATATGACAAAAAATTTGCATCTGGAGTAATTTGTTCTGGAGGATGTTTGGGGATTTTAATTCCTCCAAGTATTATGCTTATTGTTTATGCTGTTATTGCACAACTTTCTCCTTTAAGATTATTTGCTGCAGCAATTTTTCCTGGATTAATGTTGGCCGGACTTTATATACTTTATGTTATTGTAAGAGCTTATTTAAATCCTTCAATTGCTCCAAAACCTCCAACAGAAGAAATTCCTCCTAGGGCAAAGATATTGAAAGAGGTTTTGGTTTCTTTTTTACCTCTTTTTTCATTAATAATTTTAGTACTTGGTACAATTTTAGCAGGACTTGCTACACCTGCAGAGGCAGCAGCAGTAGGAGCTTTTGGTTCTTTGGTACTTTCATATTTTTATAAATCTTTAAAATGGAAAAATTTTAAAGAGTCAGTATTTTTAACAGCCAAAACAACTGCAATGATAATGTGGTTGTTTGTTGGTTCCTGGACGTTTGCTTCAGTATTTTCTTATCTAGGAGGCCATGAAGTATTTGAACATTTCTTTAAGTCAATGGATTTACAACCCTGGCAGTTTTTAGTGATTACTCAAATAATTATTTTTGTACTTGGTTGGCCACTCGAATGGACAGAAATTTTAATTATTTTTGTTCCAATATTTTTACCTTTAGTTGAGTTCTTCGGAGTAAATCCTTATTTCTTTGCGATGTTGATTGCTTTAAATTTACAAACATCCTTTTTAACACCACCCATGGCCATGTCCGCTTATTATCTTAAAGGTGTTCAAAGTCAAAATGTTGAGCTTCTAGATATATTTAGAGGTATAATGCCCTTTTTAGGAATAGTGATATTAGCTATGGTTTTAATGTATGTTTTTCCGGGCATAGCTTTATGGTTACCAGAAACTTTATTTGCAAACTAAAATACAGCTATGAGTGATTTTTTTTCTTTACCTGTCCATGAACTTGTTAAACAAGTTAAAGATGCAAAATTAACATCAGTCGAAATTTGTCAAGCATACATAGACAGAATAAATAAATTTGAAAAAGATGTTAAAGCCTGGGTGCATTTTGATAAAAAACTTTTACTAGAAAGAGCTGAAGAAGCAGACAACTATAGAAAATCAGGAAAACCAACCGGTCCTTTACATGGAATTCCAGTTGCTTTGAAAGATATAATTGGCACCTTTGATATGCCAACTGAATGTGGAACTGTTTTAAGAAAAGGAAAAACTCAGTCTCAAAATGCTGAAATAGTTGATCTATTAAAATCAGCAGGAGCAATAATAATGGGAAAAACCGCTACATCAGAGTTGGCTTATTTAGGCCCTCCCAAAACAAGAAATCCACATGATTACAATAGAACGCCAGGTGGATCATCTAGTGGATCTGCTGCAGTTATTGCTGCTCACATGGCTCCATTATCAATTGGTTCTCAAACAGGAGGATCAGTTATTAGACCAGCATCTTATTGTGGGGTTGTTGGTTATAAACCTTCTTATGGATTGATATCTAGAAATGGAGTTTTAAGAACTTCCTATGCACTTGATCACATAGGTGTGTTTGGAAAAACAGTTGAAGATGTTGCTTTATTAGCAAAAGTTCTTATTAAAAAAGATTCTTACGACGAAGCAACAGTTTATTATTCCGCTGAAGATATGTTGGAAGTTTGTAGAAAAGAACCTTTATTTGAACCAAAATTTATTTTTTACAAAACTGATAGTTGGAAAAAAGTTGATAAAAAATCAAGAGAGTCATTTGAATTTTTTATTAAGGCATTTAAAAAAAATATAGAAGTTTTTGATACTCCTTCATATTTCAAAGATATCAACAAATATCACCAGATTATTCATGAAACTGATTTATCAAATAATTTTCAAGATTACTATAAAAAGTCAAAAAATAAACTTTCTAAAGAAATGCAATCAGCAATTTCTAGAGGCATGAAGTACTCAGCAAAAGAATATACAGAAGCAATAGATTTTATGAAAAGAAGTTATGAATCTTATAATGAGGTTTTTGAAGATTATCATGGAGTGTTATCCCCGTGCAGCACTGGTGTTGCAGACAAAGGATTAAAAAGTACAGGAAGTGCAGACTTTAATAGATTTTGGTCTTTCATGGGCGTACCAGCAATAGCCCTTCCTTTACTTCAAGGTGAAAATAATTTACCTTTAGGAGTTCAGTTAATTGGTGATAAGTACGATGATCAAAGGTTTTTAGGAATCGCTAGGTGGTTGGAAGAAAAAAGCAAGGAACACAATGAATAAAATAACAAAAATAATAGGAATATCATTTGCAATATTTTTTTTAGTTGGTCTTGCAACTACACTTACAAAATCAATGATGATTACGTTTTGGGATGTGCTACCTGTATATATATTGATGGCTATTGCAATCTTTATGATGCTGTATGAATCTTTTTTCGATAAAAAATAGTTATTTTTTTGGTTGATGAAATCTACCAACATGTTCTTTAATATTTTTTTTGTTATATTTTTTGCTTATTTTTTGATAACTGTTTTTTTATTCTTTTATCAAAGAAAATTACTTTATCATCCAAATATTAATAGTTTTGACTCTCATTCAATAAATCATAAAATAGAAAAAGTTTTAATTCCTTCAAAAAATGATTTAGTGGCTTGGCACTATAAAAATAATGAAAATTATAAAACATTAGTTTTTTTTCATGGAAATGCAGGAGGTCTTTCAAACAGGATTTATAAGTTGAATGAACTTTCTAAACTTAAATTAAATTATCTAATATTTGCCTACAGAGGATTTAATGGCAATAATGGCAAACCAACAGAGGAAGGTTTGTATGAAGATGCAGGTAAAGCTATTGATTGGCTAAAATCAGAAGATATTTATGAAAAAGATATAATATTATATGGAGAGTCACTTGGAACTGCTATTGCGATTCATGCCGGACAGTTCAAAAATTTTTCTGGAATAATTTTAGAGGCGCCATTTACATCAATGATTGATGTTGGTCAAAAATATTATCCTATTTTTCCAGTTAAGTTTCTACTTAAAGATAAGTATGAAAGTAAAAAAAAACTTAAAAATTTAAAATCATCAGTATTAGTAATGCATGGAAAAAAAGATAAAATAGTTCCTTTTCATATGGGAAAAGAAATATTTGAAAATTTATCAGAGCCAAAATTTAGCTATTTTATTGATTACGATGATCACATGATGGATTATAATGAGGATTTGATTAAAACTATTAAAAATTTTGTAGAAAGTTTAAGTTAATTAGCGTTTATAAATGCATTAGCAAATTTTTCTGCTTCAAAAACTTGTAAATCGTCTTCTTTTTCTCCTAGACCCAAACCAATTATTGGAAGCTTATATTTTTTTGCTAAAGCCAACAAAATTCCACCTTTTGCAGTGCCATCCAGCTTTGTCATTATTAGACCTGTAATAGGAATAATTTTATTAAATTCTTCAACTTGATTGATAATATTTTGTCCAGATGTAGCATCAAGAACTAAAACAACTTCGTGAGGTGCTTCAGGGTTTATTTTTTTAGTTACATTTGCAATCTTTTTATACTCTTCCATTAGATTTTTTTTATTTTGTAATCTACCTGCAGTATCTATTAAAACATGATTGAAATTATTTTTCATAGCTTCTTCTACGGCCTTGTATGCAACAGATGCCGCATCAGAACCTTGATCAGATTTAGTAATTTCAACGCCTATTTTATTTGCCCAATTTTCTAGTTGTTCGATGGCTGCTGCTCTAAAGGTGTCACAAGCTGCAAACATAATTTTATTTTCGTTTGATTTCAAAATTTTTCCAACTTTGCCTATTGTTGTAGTTTTCCCAACACCATTAACTCCTGAGACAATAATAGCATTAAGCTTATTTTTTTTTTCAAAAAAAGATTTGTTCTCCAAAGGTTGCATTAAGGTAATGATGTATTTTTTAAGTATATCATTTACCTCATTTAAAATATTTTTTTTTGGATCTATTTTTTCTTGTGCAATAATATCTTTTATTTCTGATGCTGCTTGAACTCCAACATCTGACTGAATTAGAAAATCTTCAATTTCGCCAAGCGTTTTATCATCAATTTCTTTTTTGACTATTATGTCTCTTAACCCAGATGAGAAAGTAGAGGCACTTTTTTTAAAACCTAGTTTAAATTTTTCAAATATTCCCATTATAAATTTATTTCAATATTTTTAATATCAGAAACAGGCCCCTTCATGTGAATAATATTTTTATCATCAATAAAAATTGATAATTTACCAAGTTCAAACTCGATGTCTGTATTTTGTCGGACTAATTTTTTAATATTTCCTGCTACCACTGTTGCGCATGCAGCTGTCCCACAAGCTTTAGTAAGCCCAGCCCCTCTTTCCCAAACTCTTACTTTTATTAAATTTTTATTTATAACTTTAGCTAACGTAACATTGCATTTTTCAGGAAAAAGTTCATGATTTTCAATATTGGGACCAATTTTTTTCAAATCATAGTCATCAATATTTTCTACAAAAAAAATAACGTGAGGATTGCCAACGTTAATTGCTATGCCTCCAACATGTATATTTTCATTTTTATCTGAAATTTTTATTTCTAAATTTTTTGTATTTACATTTTTTTTTAATGGGATTTCTTTCCAACTTGTTTTTGGTTTATTAATCTCTGTTTCTATAATATTTTTTTCTAAAATATTCGATTTTAGTATTCCAGATGATGTCCATACAGTAATTTTTTTTTTGTTATTCTCTTTTGATAATAAATCAGCAACACATCTGGTTCCGTTACCACATGCACCAGAAGAACCACCATCTGAATTGTAAAATTCTAAACTAGCATCAAATTCTGTATTTTTTTTTATAAGTATAAGTTGATCACATCCAATAAAATTTCGATCACATATTTTAATTATTTGATCTTTAGAAAGATCAAAAGTATTGATTCTTTGATCAATGATTACAAAATCATTACCTAAACCATCCATTTTAAAAGCTTTGATATTCATATACTGATATTTAACTTATTTATTGACTTTTTGAACCTCTATTATAGGTTGACGCAGTTTCCGCAAAAACATTAAATTTGCGGTGTCTTTGGCAACAAAGAGATCGACACTAGTCTGCGAGGGTTCGCCCACTAGTGCGATAACTGCTGTGTGAAAGTATTATGTTTGAAAATTTAACAAATAAATTTGAAGAAATATTTTCTTCGTTAAAAAAAGCACCTTCGCTTGATGAAAAACAAGTAGATGAAGGATTGAGAAATATTAGACAGGCTCTTTTAGAGGCAGATGTATCTCTAAAAGTTGCTAAAGAATTTATTGGCAATGTTAAGCCTAAAGTTTTAGGGCAAGAGATAATTAGATCAACTTCTCCAGGTCAGATGATAGTTAAAATAGTTTATGATGAACTCGTAAAACTTTTAGGAGAAAATAACTCTGATATAAATCTTAATGCAGTTCCTCCTGTACCTATAATGTTAGTTGGTTTACAAGGTTCAGGTAAAACTACAACAACAGCCAAACTAGGTAAATTTTTAGAAAAGAATAAAAAAAAGAAAATAATGATGGTTAGTTTGGATGTTTATAGACCTGCTGCGCAGGAACAGCTTAAATCATTAGGAGAACAAAATAATATTACAACACTGCCAGTGATTGAAGGTCAATTACCAGCAGATATATGTAGAAGAGCGGTTAGTGCCGCAAATCTTAGTGGAGCAGAAGTTATATTATTTGATACAGCTGGCAGAACAGAAATTGATTTACAAATGATGAGCGAAATAAAACAAATTGAAAGCATTATTAAGCCAGCCGAAACGTTCTTGGTTGCAGATTCATTAACCGGCCAAGTTGCAGCAGAAGTAGCTAAAGAATTTAAAAACACTGTAAATCTTACAGGTATTATTTTGACTAGAGCGGATGGTGATGCAAGAGGTGGAGCAGCTGTAAGCATGAAATATGTTTCAGACGTACCTATTAAATTTTTAGGAATAGGAGAAAAAATAGAAAATATTGAAGTTTTTCATCCAGATCGTATTGCAAACAGAATTTTAGGTATGGGAGATGTTGTTTCATTAGTAGAAAAAGCAGCACAAGATCTTGGAGAAGAAAATATTAAAAAGGCTGAAGAAAATTTAAAAAAAGGCCAGTTTTCTATGGAGGATTATTTAACACAGCTAAGACAAATGAAAAAAATGGGAGGCATAGAAGGAGTAATGTCATTTATGCCAGGAGTTTCAAAAGTAAAATCTCAAATGGATGCTGCAGGAATTGATGAAAAAATTATAATTCAAAATGAAGCAATAATTTTATCTATGACAAAAAAAGAGAGGCAAGATCCAAAAATAATTAATGGTTCAAGAAAAAAAAGAATTGCTAATGGCTCTGGAACAGATGCAGCCACTATCAATAAATTGCTTAAGCAATTTAAAATGATGTCTGAAATGATGAAAAAGATGTCAAAAGGAAATCTGAAAGGCATGACTGACAAAGGAATACCGCCAGAGCTTTTTAATCAACTAAAACAATAAAGGAGAAAAAATGTTAAAATTAAGATTATCTATGGGGGGAACAAAAAAAAGACCCGTATATAAAATAGTGGTTGCGGACAGCAGATTCGCAAGAGATGGAAGATTTATAGAAAAACTTGGTTTTTTTAATCCGCTATTACCAAAAGAAAAAAAAGAAAGAGTTGGCTTAGAAACTGATAGAATTAAATATTGGCTAGGACAAGGAGCGCAACCTACAACTAGAGTTGCAAGAATTCTTGGAGAAAACCAGCTAATGTCAATGCCAGCTAAAGGAAACAATCCTCAAAAGGCAATTCCAAAAAAAGATAGAAAGAAAAAAGATGAAAAAGCACCTTCTGGTGATGCACCTAAGGAAGAAGCCAAAAAAGCAGAAGCACCTAAGGAAGAAGCTAAAAAAGCAGAAGCACCTAAGGAAGAAGCTAAAAAAGCAGAAGCACCTAAGGAAGAAAAAAAATAATTTATGTGGCAAGCGCAAATATTTACTTTGTATCCAGAATTTTTTCCTGGTCCTTTATCAAAAGGACTTTATGGAAAAGCATTAGAAAAAAAAATGTGGAATTTAAAAGTTGTAAATATAAGAGATGCTGCGGAAGACAAACATAAAACTGTTGACGATACACCATTTGGAGGAGGAGCTGGAATGCTTTTGAAAGCTGATATTTTGGCAAAATCCATTGATAGTAATTTACAAGATGGAAGTAGAATTTTTTATTTATCTCCAAAAGGAAAAAAATTTGATCAAAAATTTGCAAAAGAACTTTCAAAGGAAAAATCAATAAATTTAATTTGTGGACACTTCGAAGGAGTTGATGAAAGACTATTATCCACAAGAAACATTGAAGAAATAAGCATTGGAGATTTTATTTTGTCTGGTGGAGAGTCTGCCGCTTTTGTAATAATTGATAGTATTCTTAGATTATTACCTGGAATTTTAGGAAATGATTTATCAAAAGAAAATGAAAGTTTTGAAAATGGATTATTAGAATATCCACAATATACAAAACCTCAAATTTGGGAGAAAAAAGGCATTCCTGAAGTCTTATTATCAGGCGATCATGCTAAAATTAAAGACTGGCGTTTGTCTCAATCTGAGGCTATAACACGCGTCCGAAGACCAGATTTATGGCAAAAATATAAAAAGAACTAACTTGATAAATATTACAATGAAAACAATTGAAGAAATTAATAATTTGAATGTTAAAAAAATTCAGGCTGAGAAAAAATTACCACAATTTTTTCCAGGAGATATTGTTAAAGTTGGAGTTAGAATTACAGAAGGAAAGAGAGACAGAATTCAATATTTTGAAGGTGTTTGTATTGCAAAGAAAAGTCGTGATATTAACTCTTCTTTTACAGTAAGAAAAATTTCTTTTGGTGAAGGTGTTGAAAGAACTTTTGCTCTATACAGCCCAATAGTTGATTCTATAAAAGTTATAAGATCAGGAGAAGTTAGAAGAGCAAAATTGTATTATTTAAGAGATAGAACTGGAAAATCTGCAAGAATCACTGAAAAAATTAAAAAGAAAATAGGAATAGAAGTTGATACCAAACCTGAAACTGTAAATGAAGAAAATGTGGCTCCAGTTGCTTCTGGAACAGATTTAAAGGATGATAACAAAAAAGCAGAAATTCAACCAGAGCCAAAGAAAGAAAGTTCTAAAGAAAAAAAATAATTTTTTTTTCAATGTCACTAACACTTTACGATAAAATTTGGAATGAACATTTAGTTCATCAACAAGACGATGGTACTGCTTTGTTATTTGTTGATAGACATTTAATACATGAAGTTACAAGTCCGCAAGCTTTTGAAGGCTTAAGAAATTCAAATAGAAAAGTAAGACAGCCACACTTAACATTAGCTGTTGCAGATCATAATGTTCCAACAACTGATAGAAGTAAAGGAATAGATGATAAAGAATCTAAAATACAAGTGGATACTTTAGAAACTAACTGTAAAGAATTTGGTATTCAACTTTTTGGAATGAGCGATAAACGTCAAGGCATTGTTCATATAATTGGTCCAGAACAGGGCTTTACTCAGCCCGGTACGGTAATTGTATGTGGTGATAGCCATACAGCTACTCACGGAGCTTTCGGAGCTTTAGCTTTTGGCATTGGAACATCTGAGGTTGAACATGTATTAGCAACACAAACACTAGTTCAAAAAAAAGCAAAAAATTTTAGAATTAATGTAAATGGTAAGCTTCCTATTGGAGTAACATCAAAAGATGTAATTTTACAAATTATTGGAAAAATTGGAACCGCCGGAGGCACAGGCAGCGTTATTGAATATTCTGGAAGTTTAATAACTTCTCTAAGCGTTGAACAAAGAATGACAATTTGCAACATGACTATTGAAGGTGGTGCAAGAGCAGGACTTATAGAACCTGATCAAAAAATTTTTGATTATTTAAAAGATAAACCAATGTCTCCAAAAAAAGAAAACTGGGACAAAGCAGTAGATTACTGGAAAAATTTAAAATCAGATAAAGATGCTAAGTTTGATAAAGAGGTTAATTTAAAAGCCGAAGAAATTATACCAATGGTGACATGGGGCACTTCTCCCCAAGATGTAATTACTATTGAAGGCAAAGTTCCTAATCCAATTAATGAAAAAGATTCAGATAAAAAAAATTCAATGGAAAGATCATTAAAATATATGGGTCTAAAACCTGATACTGCTGCAAAAGATATAAAGATTGACAAAGTTTTTATTGGTAGTTGCACAAATGGAAGAATTGAAGATTTAAGAGAAGCGGCAAAAATATTAAAGGACAAAAAGAAAGCAGGTCACGTTCATGCAATGGTAGTTCCGGGATCAGGATTAGTTAAACAACAAGCCGAGCAAGAGGGATTGGATAAGATTTTTATTAACTCGGGATTTGAATGGAGAGAACCAGGGTGTTCTATGTGTCTTGCAATGAATGCTGATAAATTAAAACCTGAAGAAAGATGTGCATCTACTTCCAATAGAAATTTTGAAGGGAGACAAGGTCGAGGAGGAAGAACTCATTTAGTTAGTCCTGGAATGGCAGCAGCAGCAGCTATATCAGGAAACCTTGATGACGTCAGAAAGTATCAAAATTAAATGCAAAAATTTACTTCCATAAAAGGTGTGCCTACATATTTACCAATTGTAAATATAGACACTGATATGATTATTCCGAAACAGTTTTTAAAAACTATAAAAAGAACAGGGCTGGGAAAAAATTTATTTTTTGAATTAAGATATGATGAAAAAGGAAATGAGATTAAAGATTTTATTCTTAATCAAAAACCACACAATAATTCAAAAATATTAATTACTGGAAAAAATTTTGGTTGTGGATCTTCAAGAGAACATGCCCCTTGGGCGTTACTAGATTTTGGAATAACTTGCGTCATAAGTTCAAGTTATGCAGACATTTTCTATAACAATTGTTTTAAAAATGGAATTTTGCCTATTATTTTAAAAGAAGAAAAAATAAAGGAACTATCAGAGTATTCCAGCAGAAAAGAAGAAATATCAGTTGATTTAAAAGAGCAAAAGATTATTTATGGTAATAATGCAGTTGAATTTGATATTGATCCATTTAAAAAAAAATGTTTATTAGAAGGATTGGACGATATTGCGCTTTCTTTAGAAAGATCAGATAAAATAACTTCTTTTGAAAAAGATTTAAAAAATAAAAAACCATGGATATTTAATGATCAAAGTTAAAAAAAGAAAAATTTTACTTTTGCCCGGAGATGGTGTTGGACCAGAGGTAATTCATGAGATCAAAAAAATTATTACATGGCTTAACTCAAAAAAATCTTTAGATTTTGAAATAGATGAAGATTTAGCCGGAGGGGTATCTTATGACAAGCATGGAACCCCAATTACAGATGAAGTTTTTTATAAAGCTTTGGAGAGTGAAGTTGTAATGTTAGGTGCTGTTGGAGGTCCCAAGTGGGACAATCTTGAGTTTTCAAAAAAACCTGAAAGAGCATTATTAAAATTAAGAAAAGAATTAAAATTATTTGCGAATTTAAGGCCAGCAATATGTTTTAAACAATTAGTTGATGCGTCTACTCTTAAACCTGAAATTGTTTCGGGCTTAGATATCATGATTGTAAGAGAGCTTACTGGAGGAATATATTTTGGTGAACCAAGAGGAATTAAACCTATAGATAACGGTGAAAGAAAAGGAGTTAATACTCATACTTACACTAGTAGTGAAATTATAAGAGTGGCAAAAGTTGCTTTTGATTTAGCTAAAAAAAGATCAAATAAAGTTACATCTTGTGAAAAGTCAAATGTAATGGAAGCAGGCCAACTTTGGAAAGAAGAAGTTCAGGCACTACATGATAAAGAGTATAAAGAAATAGAATTAAATCATATGCTTGCTGACAATTGTGCAATGCAATTATTAAGAAACCCTAAACAGTTTGATGTCATTGTAACAGACAACTTATTTGGTGACATGTTGTCAGATCAGGCCTCAATGTTAACCGGTTCATTAGGCCTTTTACCTTCAGCATCACTTGGTGCAAAAAATAAAGATGGTGAAATGAGAGCAATGTATGAACCTATACATGGTTCAGCTCCAGATATAGCTGGCAAAGGAATAGCCAACCCAATAGCAACAATTTTAAGTTTTGCAATGGCACTAAGGTATTCGCTAGACCTAGATAAAGAAGCGGATAATTTAGAAAAGGCAGTACAAGATGTGTTAAATGATGGGTTAAGAACAAAAGATATTATATCCAAAGGCAAGAAGGAAGTATCAACATCACAAATGGGCGATGCTATAATTTCAAAATTGCAATAATTAATCATTTATTCTAAACTTCTGAAATGCCAAATTACACTGCTCCAGTAGAAGATATGATGTTTCTTTTCGACAAATTAAGAAATAACAAACATTATAATGAAATTGAAAAATACAAAGAGGTTAACTCTGAATTGGTTAAAAATATTTTAGAAGAAGCGGCTAAAATTAATCAAAATTTAATCCTTCCTCTTGCAAAAACTGGAGACGAAAACCCTACAGTTTTAGAAAATGGAGTTGTTAGGACTCCACCTGGCTATAAAGAGGCGTATAAAAAATTTATTGAGGGCGGCTGGACATCTTTATCTTGTGATCCTAAATATGGAGGACAAGGTATGCCTAGAACTGTAAGTGCATTTTTCGATGAAATGATATCATCGTCTAGTCTCGCATTTAAGCTTTATAGCGAATTAACACTCGGTGCCTATAATTGCATTCATTATCATGCAACAGATGAAATAAAAGACAAGTACCTCCCAAAAATGGTTGAAGGAAAATGGAGTGGGACAATGTGTTTAACTGAGCCAGTATGTGGCACTGACCTTGGGCTGCTTAAAACAAAAGCAACAGAGCAACCTGACGGAACTTTTAAAATAACCGGACAAAAAATATTTATTACCTCAGGCGATCATGATCTTACAGAAAATATTGTACATCTGGTAATTGCAAGAGCTTCAGACTCACCGCCAGGCACAAAAGGAATAAGTTTATTTTTGGTACCAAAATTTATAGTTAAAGATGATGGAACAATTGGATCAAGAAATGGAGTATCTACAGGATCCATAGAAACAAAAATGGGAATAAAAGGGTCAGCTACTTGTGTGTTAAATTTTGATGAAGCAAGCGGTTATATGATTGGCCCAAAAAATAAAGGACTAAGCCAAATGTTTACAATGATGAATTTAGAAAGAATTGTTGTGGGCATTCAAGGCTTAGGATTGTCAGAAATTGCTTACCAAAATTCATTAAACTATGCAAAAGAAAGAAAACAAGGAAAAAGTAATAATAATAAATCACAAAATGGAGGTGCGGATTTAATTATTGAACATGCAGATATTAGAAAATCTTTGTTAAATATGAAATCAATAATAGAAGGAGAAAGAGCTTTGTGTTTCTGGTTATCACAACAAACCGAAGTTAGCTTGAATCATAGTGATCCAAAAATTAAGGAAGAAGCATCTGATTTGGTTTCATTAATGACGCCAGTTGTAAAATCTTTATTTTCAGATATGGGAATGGAAATAACAAGCGATGCAATGCAGATATATGGTGGATATGGCTACACCAAAGACCAAGGAATTGAGCAATTATATAGAGATAATAGAATAACCCCGATTTACGAGGGAACTAACTCTGTACAAGCAATTGATTTAGTTTTTAGAAAATTAGTAAATAAGAACGGAGATGTAATTAATAATTATATTAAAATGATCAAGGGCGATTTAAATGATAATAACGATAATTTAAAACCATTTATAGAAAAATTGAAAATATATATTGAAAAATTAAATATTTTTTCAAACTGGATGAAGGAAAAGATAAAAAATTCAAAAGATGATGCAAACGCAGCTTCAAATGACTATTTAAGAGTACTTGGTTATGTTGCAATTGGGTATTCGTGGCTTAAAGTATTGGAGGTTAGTTATGAGGATTATTCAAATAACAAAGATTTTTACGAAGACAAAATTCAAACAGCAAATTTCTTTTTTAATAGAGTATTGCCCAGAGTAGAAAGTCATTACTTGTCTGCAACTACTGGAAGTAAATATATAATGGATTTTAAATTTAATTAATTATGAGTCATTACGAAACAAATTTAAACAAGAATAATGCTAATTTTGTTCCATTAACACCTCTATCTTTTTTACAAAGAGCAAAAGATATTTATCCTAATTATGAAGCAATCGTATATGAAGATAGAAAATATACTTGGAATGAGGTGTATAAGCGATGTATTAAATTTGCAAGTGCATTAGAAAAAATTGGTATTAGCAAAGGAGATACAGTTTCATTTTTAGGTTTTAATACTCCTGAAATTTTTGAAGCTCATTATTCTGTTCCTATGACTGGTGGAGTATTAAATACAATTAATATTAGATTAGATGCTAAGACTATTGCCTACATTTTAGATCACAGTGATGCCAAGGTGTTGGTTGTGGATAGACAGCTTCATACTGAAGTCAAAAAGGCATTAAGTACTATAAAAAAAAAAATTACTATAATTGATATAAATGATAAATATGCAGATCAATCAAAATTAGAAAAAATCGGTGATTTAGAGTATGAAGAATTTTTAAATACGGGTGATGAAAATTATATTTGGAAAATGCCAGAAGATGAATGGCAAGCTATTTCATTAAGTTATACTTCTGGAACAACGGGAAATCCAAAAGGAGTTGTTTATCATCATAGGGGATCATATTTAATGTCTACTGGTAGTGCGGTGGCTTGGGATATGCCTAATAGATTAAATTTTTTAACTATTGTACCAATGTTTCATTGTAACGGATGGTGCTACCCTTGGACCGTTCCCATGCTAAATGGAAGAACAATTTGTCTTAGAAATATTGATGTTAAAAAAATATTCGAACTAATTGAAAAATATAATGTAACTCATTTTGGAGGAGCACCAATTGTACTAAATATGATTACTGGAGCACCGGAAAGTGATCGTAAAAAATTAAAGCAAAAAGTTTATGTGTTAACTGCTGGAGCTCCACCACCAAGTATTATTTTTAAAAAAATGAAAAGTCTTGGTTTCGAAGTAATGCATGTTTATGGTTTAACCGAAACTTACGGACATGTAACACAATGTGCATGGAATGAGGCATGGGAAGAATTAGAAGAGGAAAAACAAAATGAGATTAAAGCTAGACAAGGAGTAAGATATCCTAATACAGAAGGTGTAACGATTATGGACCCAGAAACTATGAAGGAAGTTCCAAGGGATGGCAAAACAATTGGTGAGATAATGATAAGAGGAAATGTAGTAATGAAAGGCTATTTTAAAGATAAGGACGCTACAAATAAAGCAATGAAAGGTGGATGGTTTCACACTGGAGATTTGGCAGTAATGAATCCAGATGGTTATGTAAAAATACAAGATAGATCTAAAGACATAATTATATCTGGTGGCGAAAATATATCATCAATTGAGATAGAAAATACATTAGCGAAACATCCTTCCGTATCTATTGCCGCAGTAGTGGCAAAACCTGATGAAAAATGGGGAGAAGTACCTTGTGCATTTATAGAAATGGTTAAAGATAAACCAGTTACAGAAAAAGATTTAATTTCTTTTTGCAAAGAAACTCTTGCAAGTTTTAAAGTTCCCAAAAAAGTTGAATTTTGTGAACTTCCAAAAACATCTACAGGAAAAATCCAAAAATTTGAATTAAGAAAAAAGGCTAAGGAGTTAAACTGAATTTAAACGTCGATAATAAAGACGTATTCGTGTCCACTAGCGGCATGAATATTGATAAAAAAAAACCATCAATTTTATTGATGCACGGAAGTGGGCTTACGCATATAGTTTGGTCTCTTCATGAGCAATTTTATTCGGCTAATGGATTTAATGTTCTTTCTGTTGATCTGCCAGGGCATGGAGAATCTGAAGGACCCTCTTTAAAATCTATTGAAGAAATTTCTGATTGGGTAAAATCTTTAATTAAAGTCTTAAATATTTCTAAAATTAGTTTTATGGGGCATTCACAAGGAGGCCTTGTAGGAATTGACTTTGCTTCCAGATATCCAGAATTAATTGATAAGTTGGTTTTGGTTGCTGGGTCAAATAAAATGCCAGTCAATAAGGATCTTATAGATTTAGCTGAATCCGGAGATGAGAAAGCAGTTTTGCTAATGATGAAATGGGGCTACGAAGGTTCGAAAGCTTTTATAGGAGGGAATCCAGTTAAAAAAATTGTAAATTCTGCAAGAGCTATCAGAGAAGTATTAGCAGTAGACTTAAATGCCTGCAATAATTATAAGGATGGCGAAAATGCAATTAAAAAAATTAATTGTTCAACATTATGTATTTTTGGAGATCTAGATAGAATGGTACCAGTTAAAGTTGGAGTTAAAATGTCAGAGCAGATACAAAATTGCGAAACTAAAATTATTTCAGATTGTGGTCATATGATACTTTTTGAAAAAGCATTTGAAATGAGAAAATTAGTAAAAGAATTTATACAAAAAAATAAATGAAAAATTATTTTGTTGCAAAATCGAGAAGGCTTAGAAGCACTCCTTATACTTCAAGAATTGAGAATCAAGGCGTAACCGCATACTCAGTTTATAATCATATGCTTTTGCCCGCTGCGTTTGGGTCGCTAGAAGATTCTTATTATCATCTAAAAGAACATGTGCAGGTTTGGGATGTTGCTGGAGAAAGGCAAGTTGAAATTTCTGGAAAAGACTCTGGAAAATTAGTTCAATTAATGACTTGTAGGGATCTTTCAAAATCTAATGTAGGAAGATGTTATTACTGCCCAATTATTGATGATAAAGCAGGACTGATTAATGATCCTGTAATTTTAAAGTTGGGAGAAGATCGCTGGTGGGTATCAATCGCAGATTCAGATGTAATATTATTTGCAAAAGGTTTGGCAATTGGAAATAATTTTGACGTTAATATATTTGAGCCCAATGTAGATATATTAGCAGTACAAGGTCCAAAATCTTTCAAACTTATGGAAAATATATTTGGTAAAAAAATTACCCAAATGAAATTTTTTAGTTTTGATTATTTTGAATTTGCTGGAGCTAAACATTTGATTGCAAGGTCTGGCTGGTCAAAACAAGGTGGTTATGAAATTTATGTCGAAAATACAGAATCCGGATTAGTTTTGTATGACAAATTATTTGAAGCTGGGAAAGAATTTAACGTAAAACCCGGATGTCCAAATTTAATTGAGAGAATTGAAAGTGCCCTACTATCATATGGCAACGATATGGACAATAATGACAATCCACTTGAATGTGGTTTGGATAAATATGTAAATTTAGATACAGAAGTAAATTTTCTTGGAAAAGAAAAATTAAAAGAAGTTAGAAAAAAAGGTATTACAAGAAAGTTGATGGGAGTAATGATTGAAGCAAAAGAGATAAATGTATCAAAATCGATTAATCTTACTAATGACAAAAATTCAAAAATTGGCGAGTTAAGATCAGGAGTTTATTCACCACATTTTAAAAAAGTAATAGGAATTGCAATGCTGGATAAGCCCTATTGTGAAATTTCTCAAACATTTAAAATATCAATAAATGGTGATGTTTTTGAGGGAAAAGTTTGCGATTTACCTTTCATTTAGTATAACTAAATCATCATGAATATAGCGATAGTAGGGGCAACAGGAAATGTTGGAAGAAAAATTATTGAAGTTTTAGAAAAAAAATTTTTTTCTATAGATAATTTATATCTAGTTGCATCATCTAAAAGCGCAGGATCAAAATTAAAATTCAAAGGTAAAGAAATTGAAATTGAAAATTTAGAAAGCTTTGATTTTTCAAAGGCCAAAATTACTTTTTTTTCCGCAGGAGGAAAAATTTCTGAAAAATATGTTCCACTTGCAGCAAAACACTCAGTTGTTATAGATAATTCAAGTCATTTTAGAATGGATCCTGATGTTCCTTTAATTGTTCCGCAGGTTAATTCAAATGATCTAAAAAATATAAAGAAAAATATAATTGCAAATCCAAATTGTTCAACGGCCCAACTTGTTATAATTTTAAAACCATTGCATGATTTATTTAATATTAAAAGAGTAGTCATTTCCACTTATCAATCTACATCTGGAGCTGGAAAGGCACCAATGGATGAATTGATAGAACAAACTAAACTTTCATTAGAAAATAAAAAAATTAGTTCAAAAAATTTTACTAAACAAATAGCGTTTAATGCAATTCCTCATATTGATTCATTTGTTGATGGTGGATACACTAAAGAGGAGTTAAAAATGGTAAATGAAACAAAAAAGATTTTAGATAATAAAATAGAATTGACAGCAACATGTGTAAGAATTCCCGTATTAGTTTCACACGCTGAATCAATAAATATAGAATTTGAAAAAGAATTTACTTTAGAAAAAATTGTTGAAGCTTTAGATAATGCTGATGGATGCAAAGTTATTGATGATAGAAAAGATGGCGGATATATTACTCCAGTAGAAGCTGAAGGAAAAAATGAAACTTTCATTTCTAGGATTAGAAAAGATAATAGTAATAAAAATACAATTAATCTTTGGTGTGTTTCTGATAATTTATTAAGAGGAGCTGCTTTAAATGCCGTAGAAATAGCTGAAGCGTATATAAAAAATAAATAATGAAAGATAACAATCCTTTATCACCTCATATTCAAATTTATAATTGGCATATATCATCTCTAGTTTCAATTTGTCATAGGATAACTGGAATTATAAATATAGCTATTATAACTCTAATTTGTTTTTGGGTAGCACTTTTGCTTTTAGGAAATTCAAATTATGAATTAATACAAAATTTTTTTGGGACTTTTTTTGGTAAATTTATAATTATAGGTACCGTTTGGTCTTTTTCTTTTCAAATTTTAAGTGAAATTAGACATCTATTTTGGGATCTAGGATTGGGATTTGAATTAAAAACTTCAAATATAACTGGTCTTATAGTTATTTTTGGATCGTTTATTTTAACAATTTTTATTTTTATTTTAGGAAAAGGTTTTGTTCTATGATTAATGCAACTAAGAAATGGATATTTTTAAAAATAGGCTCAGCCTTACTAGTTCCATTGATGCTGTGGTTTTTATTTAATCTAGTATCCTTCTACGATAAAAATTATGAAGAAGTGTTATTATTTTTTACCAGCCAACCAACAAAATTTTTATTTTCATTGTTTGTTATTTTTGCTTATTTTTATTCTGCACTGAGTATTAGCGAGGTTTTTGAAGACTATATTGAGAATGAAAAATTAAAAAATGTCGCAAATAGATTGCTTTATTTGTTTGCTATAATAATTCCAATATTAACAATACTTTTATTATATAAATTAAGCTTATGAGCTCATATAAAATTATAGAACACGAATATGACGTTGTTGTTCTTGGAGCCGGAGGTGCAGGCTTAAGAGCTGCAGTTGGTCTCAGTGAAGCTGGATTAAAAACTGCGTGTATATCTAAAGTTTTTCCCACAAGAAGTCATACTTCAGCAGCGCAAGGAGGAATTTCCGCAGCTTTAGGAAATATGGGAGAAGATGATTGGAGATGGCATATGTATGATACAGTCAAAGGATCAGACTGGCTAGGCGATCAAGACTGTATTGAATATCTATGCAAAGAAGCACCAAGGGCTGTTTTAGAATTAGAAAGATATGGAGTTCCTTTTAGTCGTACAAAGGATGGAAAGATTTATCAAAGACCTTTTGGTGGAATGACCAAAAATTATGGAAATGAAACTGTGCAAAGAACTTGTGCAGCAGCAGATAGAACAGGCCATGCAATATTACACACTATGTATGGTCAGGCATTAAAACATAATACGGAGTTTTTTATCGAGTATTTTGCACTGGATTTATTAATGAAAAATGGAGAGTGTAAAGGTTTAATAGCTTGGAATTTAAACGATGGAACCATTCATAGATTTAGAGCTCACATAACAATTATAGCAACAGGTGGATATGGAAAAACATATTATTCATCAACATCTGCTCATACTTGCACAGGTGATGGAAATGCTATGGTTTTAAGAGCTGGTTTACCATTACAAGACATGGAATTTGTTCAATTTCATCCAACAGGAATTTATGGACATGGA
Source organism: uncultured Pelagibacteraceae bacterium (assembly GCA_902588635.1). Lineage (GTDB taxonomy): Bacteria > Pseudomonadota > Alphaproteobacteria > Pelagibacterales > Pelagibacteraceae > Pelagibacter. The sequence goes on from CACIPW010000001.1 coordinate 64,767, forward strand.
ACTTTAATATCCGAAGGTGTTAGAGGTGAAGGAGGCTACTTATTGAATTCCAAAGGAGAAAGATTTATGGAACGTTATGCTCCAAAAGCAAAAGATCTTGCATCTAGAGATGTAGTAAGTAGATCAATAGCTGTTGAAATTAATGAAGGAAGAGGAGTGGGAAAAGAAAAAGATCATGTTCATCTTCATTTAAATCATTTAGATCCGAAAGTAATTGAACAAAGACTTCCAGGAATTTCAGAGTCTTCAAGATTGTTTGCAGATGTTGATGTAACTAAAGAACCAATACCAGTTGTTCCAACAGTACACTATAATATGGGAGGGATTCCTACAAATTATAAAGCTGAAGTTATAACTGTCGATGGATCTGAAAAAACTGTTCCTGGACTTATGGCGATAGGAGAAGCAGCATGCGTTTCTGTTCATGGCGCTAATAGACTGGGATCAAATTCATTAATTGATCTTGTAGTTTTTGGAAGAGCAGCAGCAAAAAGAGCAGCAGAACTAGTAAAAACCGGAACTCCACATGAGGAAATTTCTAAAACAGAAACCGACAAATGCTTATATAGATTTGAGAAATTAAGAAATGGAAATGGAGAAAACAGAACAGCCGATTTAAGATTAGCTATGCAAAAAACAATGCAATCAAAATGTGCAGTGTTTAGAACAGAAAAAACTTTAAAAGAAGGAGTTCAAGAAATAAGGAAGCCATTTGAGGGAATGGATTCAATATCGGTAAAAGATAAATCTTTAATTTTTAATACAGATTTAGTTGAAACACTGGAGTTTGATAATTTAATTAGGCAGGCTATAGTGACAATAGATTCAGCATATGAACGAAAAGAAAGTAGAGGAGCCCATGCAAGAGAAGACTATCCTAAAAGAGACGATAATAGCTTTATGAATCATACATTATCTTGGTGCAAAGGAAGTGAAACAAAAATTTCTTATAGACCAGTTCACAAGACAACTTTATCAAACGACGTACAGTACTTTCCTCCTCAAGAAAGGGTTTATTAATGGTACAAATAAACTTACCTCAAAATTCAAAAGTAGAAAAAGGAGAGTATTATAAGGATAAAACTGGATCAAAAAATATTAGAAAAGTTAATATTTATAGATGGGATCCTTCAAATGGTAAAAATCCAAGAATAGACACTTATGAAGTTGATATGGATAATTGTCCGTCAAAAGTACTAGATCTTCTAAATAAAATTAAAAATGAAATAGACCCATCAATCGCTTATAGAAGATCATGTGCTCATGGAGTTTGCGGATCTTGCGCTATGAATATGGATGGAAAAAATGGATTAGCCTGCACCAAACCACATGCAGAAATAAAAGGTGAAATAAATATTTATCCTTTACCTCATTTAAAAGTTCAAAAAGATTTAATTGGAGATTTGAATACATTATATAAACAATATCATTCGGTAGAGCCTTGGTTAAAAAATTCTAAAAAAAATAATGATAAGGAAAACTTACAATCTATAGAGGATAGATCAAAATTAGATGGTCTTTATGAGTGCATAATGTGTGCTTGTTGTTCAACTTCATGTCCTAGCTATTGGTGGAATGGTGATAAATACCTTGGACCAGCAGTCCTACTACAAGCTTACAGATGGATTATAGATAGTAGAGACGAAGAAAGAAAAGAAAGGTTAAAGAAAGTTGCAGATGAATTAAAACTTTATAGATGTCATACCATTATGAATTGTACAAATGCATGTCCAAAAGGATTAAATCCAGCAAAAGCAATTGCATCCATAAAGAAAATGCTTGCAACAAGCTAATTACTTATTTAAACAATTTTAGCCATGAATTTAATACAGCATTTTGTTGGTGGTGAGCTATTTTCAGGCTCATCTGATAAAAAAGGAAAAGTTTTTAATCCTGCCACAGGAGAACAAAAATCAGAAGTAATTTTAGCAAATAAATCAGATCTTAATAAAGCAGTTAGTATTGCCAAAGAAGCATTTGAGTCCTGGTCTTTAAAACCAGCACTTCAAAGAGCTAGAGTTATGTTTAAATTTAAGGAATTAATAGAAAAAAACTCAGAAGAACTTACTGAACTAATTGTTTCTGAACATGGCAAAGTTTATGAAGATGCAAAAGGATCTTTAACTAGAGGATTAGAAGTTGTTGAATTTGCGTGCGGAATTCCACAAGTTCTAAAGGGAGAGTTTTCAGAAAACGTAGGAACAAATGTTGATAGTTGGTCGATGAGACAACCATTAGGAGTTGTTGCTGGGATAACGCCATTTAACTTTCCAGCTATGGTGCCTATGTGGATGTTTCCAATTGCAATTGCATGTGGCAATACATTTATTTTAAAACCTTCTGAAAAAGATCCATCGTGTTCAATAAAATTAGCTCAACTTTTAAAACAAGCAGGATTACCAGATGGAGTATTCAATGTGATTAATGGTAACAAAGAATCTGTCGATGCAATTTTAGAAAACAAAGATATTAAAGCAGTAAGTTTCGTGGGCTCAACACCTATTGCAAAATATATTTATGAAAATGCAGCTAAGAATGAAAAGAGAGTGCAAGCATTAGGTGGAGCAAAAAACCATTTAGTTGTTATGCCAGATTGTGACATTGATGGTGCAGTTAATGGATTGATGGGTGCAGCTTATGGATCTGCAGGGGAAAGATGTATGGCACAATCTGTGGCTGTAGCTGTAGGAAGCATAGGAGATGAGCTTGTTTCGTGTTTGTCAAAAAAAGCAGAAGCATTAAAAATAGGTCCTGGAATGGATAAAAATTCTGAAATGGGTCCATTAGTAACAAAAGAACATTTAGAAAAAGTAAAAGGATATGTTGATTTAGGAGTCAAAGAAGGAGCCAATCTAGTTGTTGATGGAAGAAACTTAAAGCTTCAAGGTTATGAAAATGGTTTTTTTATAGGGGGATGTTTATTTGATAATGTTAAAAAAGATATGAGAATTTATAAAGAAGAAATATTTGGACCAGTTTTGTCAGTTGTGAGAGTTAAGACTTTTGAAGAGGCAACAAAATTAATTAATGAGCATGAGTATGGAAATGGTGTTAGTATTTATACTAGAGATGGAGATGCTGGAAGAACTTTTGCTAGCAAAATTCAGGTAGGAATGGTCGGAATTAACGTTCCAATACCTGTTCCAATGGCTTTTCATAGCTTTGGGGGATGGAAAAGATCCTTATTTGGAGATAGTGCAATGCATGGAATAGAGGGAGTAAGATTTTATACAAAATTAAAAACAATAACATCAAGATGGCCTTCTGGAATAAGATCTAATCCAGAATTTGTAATGCCAACAATGAAATAAGTAAAAAATATGAAAAAAATATCTTTAATTGGAGCAGGTCAAATAGGCGGAACATTAGCTCATTTAATTGGTTTAAAAGAACTAGTAGATGAAGTTGTTTTGTTTGATGTTGCAAGTGGTATAGCAAAAGGAAAAGCTTTAGATATTGCACAATCATCATCAGTAGATGGATTTAATGTTGGATTTTCAGGTACAGATAAATATGAAAATATAAAAAATTCTGACGCAATAATTATTACTGCTGGAGTTCCTAGAAAACCAGGTATGAGCAGAGATGATCTATTAGGTATAAATTTAAAAATTATTAAGCAAGTTGCTCAAGGAATTAAAGAACATGCTCCGAATGCTTTTGTAATATGTATTACAAATCCTTTGGATGTAATGGTGATGGCTTTTCAAAAATATTCAAATTTACCTACAAACAAAGTGGTTGGAATGGCAGGAATTTTAGACAGTTCAAGATTTAAATTATTTTTATCACTAGAACTTAAAGTTCCAGTAAAAGAAATTGAAGCAATGGTAATGGGAGGTCATGGAGATACCATGGTTCCATTGCCAAGATTTACAAAAGTTTCAGGAAAACCATTGTTGGATTTAGTAAAAGAGGGAAAATTATCACCTGAAAGATTAGAAGAAATCAACCAAAGAACTAGAGATGGAGGCGCTGAAATTGTTAAATATTTAGAAAAAGGTTCTGCATTTTATGCGCCAGCAGCATCAGGTGTTCAGATGGCGGAAGCGTATTTAAAAGATGAAAAAAAATTACTACCTTGCGCTGCTTATCTTAACGGTGAATATGGTATAAAAAATATTTATGCAGGTGTGCCAGTTATAATTGGAAAATCAGGTGTTGAAAAAATTGAAGAAATAAAATTGGATGATAAAGAAAAAAAAGAATTTATTAATTCAATTGAGGCTGTCAAAAAATTATGGGAAGCTGCATCTAAAATAGATCCAGATCTCTCTAAATAATGAATATTCACGAACACCAAGCAAAACAAATCTTAAAAAAATATGGAGTAGCTGTACCAAATGGTGTTTTCGCCCATACGGTTGAAGAGTTAATTGAAAAATCAAAATCATTAAAGACGGAAAAGTATATTCTAAAAGCACAAATTCATGCAGGAGGTAGAGGTAAAGCTGGAGGTGTAAAAATACTTAGCAATATTAAAGAATTAACAGAGGCATCAAAAGAAATGTTGGGTAAAAAACTTATTACTCACCAGACAGGCCCAGAAGGCAAAGTGGTCAAAAGACTATATGTTGAGGAATCTTCTAATATAGAAAAAGAATTTTATTTATCATGTTTGGTTGATAGAGCCAGTTCAAAAATTGCATTTATTTCAAGTGATCAAGGAGGGATGGATATAGAAGAGGTAGCAAAAAAGAATCCAGAAAAAATTATAACAACAAAAATTAATTATTCCAAAGAAATTTCAAATGAAGATTGTGAAAGTATAATAAAAATCTTTTCCCTAAAAGAAAAAGCAAAAGAGCAAGCAAAAAACTTAATAAAAACAATTTACAAAATGTTTATAAGTACTGATGCTAGCATGGTGGAAATTAATCCTCTAATTTTAACTAAAGAAAAAAACATGTTGTGTTTAGATGCAAAAGTTAATTTTGATGATAATGCTTTATTTAAACATCCAGAAATTGCTGAGTTAAGAGATTTTAGTGAAGAAGATTCAATCGAGATAGAAGCAAGCAAACACGATCTGTCTTATATAAAATTAGATGGCAGCATAGGTTGTATGGTTAATGGCGCAGGCTTAGCTATGGCAACAATGGATATTATAAAATTATATGGAGAAGAGCCTGCTAATTTTCTTGATGTTGGTGGTGGAGCTTCTAAAGAAAAAGTTTCTGCTGCATTAAAATTAATTCTTTCAGACAAAAATGTTAAAGGAATTTTAATAAATATTTTTGGTGGAATAATGAGATGTGATGTACTTGCTCAAGGCGTAGTTGATGCAGCAAAAGAAATGGATATAAGTGTTCCTCTAGTAGTAAGGCTTGCTGGAACTAATTTTAAAGAGGGAAAGAAAATATTAGATAATTCTGGACTAAAATTAATTTCTGCTGAAAATTTAGATGATGCAGCAAAAAAGATCGTCAAAGCTATAAAATAAACATGTCTATTTTGGTTAATAAAAATACAAAAGTGATTTGTCAGGGTTTTACAGGATCTCATGGAACATTTCACTCTGAGCAAGCAATAAAATACGGAACAAATTTGGTTGGAGGAGTTACTCCTAAAAAAGGAGGCCAAAAACATCTTGATCGACCTGTTTTTAACACTGTTGAAGAAGCAAAAAAAGAAACAGGCGCGAATGCTAGCATGATTTATGTTCCAGCAAAATTTGCTTCTTCAGCTATAATTGAGGCAATCGAATCTTCCATTGAAATTATAGTTTGTATTACCGAAGGTATACCCGTGCAAGATATGTTAAGAGTTAAACAGAAATTAAATTCCTCAAAGAGTAGATTGATAGGACCTAACTGTCCTGGAATAATTACACCAGACGAATGTAAAATTGGGATTATGCCTGGTGTTATTCACAAAAAAGGAACTGTTGGAATTATATCAAGATCGGGAACTTTAACATATGAAGCTGTTGCTCAAACTACAGAAAATGGATTGGGTCAATCAACATGTATTGGCATTGGTGGTGACCCAATAAATGGAACAAACTTTATTGATTGTCTAGATTTATTTTTAAATGATGAAGAGACTCAGTCTATTTTAATGATTGGAGAAATAGGCGGAACAGCAGAAGAAGAAGCTTCAGAATTTTTCAAAAATCACAAAATTAAAAAACCCATAGTTGGTTTTATTGCTGGAATTACAGCTCCACCCGGGAGAAGAATGGGTCATGCTGGAGCCATTATTTCAGGTGGTAAAGGAACAGCGCAAGACAAGATAAATAAAATGGAAGAATGTGGAATTACAATCGCTAAATCACCATCAGAAATAGGCAAAACATTGTTAAATAAATTGTCTATTTGAAAAACTAATTTCAGCTAATATAATAATTATATTAAATTAATGTCTTCTTCTAAAAACATAGAATTTGAACAAACTTCATTTTTGAGCAAATCCAATAGTGCATTTATTGAAGAAATGTACTCAAAATATGTTGAAAAAGATCCAACTCTTCCTGAGAGTTGGAGAAAATACTTTGAAACTTTGGGTGAGGATTTAAATTTAATTGCAAAAGAAATTGAAGGTCCTAGCTGGAAAAAAAACAGAAAAAAAATAAATTTTGATAAAAATTTTAGTAAAGATAAAAATTTATACAACGATCAGGATATTGAAAAAGAAAAAGCAAACACAATTAGAGCCATAGCTTTAATTAGAGCCTATAGAATTAGAGGCCATCTAATTGCCAATCTGGACCCACTTGGAATGATGGAAAGAAAATATCTTCACGAACTGCATCCATCAGACCATGGATTTATTAAGGAAGATTATCATAAGAAAATTTTCTTACATTCTTATATGGACAAAGGCTACTCAACAGTTAGTGAAATAATTTCTACTTTAAAGAAGATTTATTGTTCAACAATTGGTGTTGAATATATGCATATTTCTGACCCAATAGAAAAAGTTTGGTTTAGAAATAGAATGGAAAAAGAAGAAAACAAACTTAAATTTACTGATATTGGAAAAAAAGGAATATTAAATAAAATTATTCAAGCTGAAGGATTTGAAAAATTTTTATCAAAAAAATATGTAGGGACAAAAAGATTTGGATTAGATGGAGCGGAGTCCTTAATTCCTGCTATGGAACAAATTATTAAAAGAGGAGGACAGTTAGGAATTAAAGAAATTAAAATTGGTATGCCACATAGAGGCAGATTGAATGTTTTAGCCAATGTTTTACAAAAATCATATAAAAGAATTTTTAATGAGTTTGCAGGAGAATTTTCTAAAACTCCCGAAGAAACAGCTGGTGATGTTAAATATCATTTAGGAGCATCATCAAATAGAGAATTTGATGGTAATTCAGTGCATGTTAGTTTAACTGACAACCCTTCACATTTAGAAGCTGTAGATCCAGTTGTTCTTGGACAAACAAGAGCGAAGCAATTTTTCCATAAAGATTCAAAAAGAAATAAAGTAATACCAATATTAATTCATGGCGATGCTGCCTTTGCAGGACAAGGCATAGTTGCTGAATGTTTTGCAATGTCGGGTTTGCCTGGTCACAATACAGGAGGAACAATACATATAATTGTAAATAATCAGATTGGTTTTACAACAAGTCCAAGATTTGCAAGATCAAGCCCTTATCCTTCTGACTTAGGAAAAGTTGTTGATGCTCCAATTTTGCATTGCAATGGTGATGATCCAGAGGCAGTTACTTATTGTGCAAAGATTGCAATCGAATTTAGACATAAATTTAACAAAGATGTTGTTATTGATATGATTTGTTATCGAAGATTTGGTCACAACGAAGGAGATGAACCTTCTTTCACTCAACCTTTAATGTATAAAAAAATTAGACAACACTCCACAACATTAAATGTTTATGGAAATAGACTCATTAAAGAAGGTAGCATCAGTGTAGAAGAATTTGAAAAAATGAAAAATGATTTTAAAAATCTTCTCGAAGAACAGTATAAAACTGCTAAAGACTATAAGCCTAAAATTGAATGGTATGAAGGAACTTGGTCAAGATACAGACCAGAAAAAGGAAAAGATAAGAGAGGGAAAAGTGGAGTAGACTTACCTAAAATTCAGAAAATTTCTGAAAAAATTAACACTATTCCTTCAACAGTTAATATTCATAAAACAATTTCTAAAGTTTTAGAACTGAGAAAACAATCAGTTATTAAAAAAAAAGGAATAGACTGGTCTTCAGCCGAGGCATTGGCTTTTGGTACTCTACTTGAAGAAGGTTTTCCTGTAAGGCTTGTTGGTCAAGATTCTGGAAGAGGAACATTCAGTCAAAGACATTCTGTTTTGAGAAATCAAATAGATAACTCACGTTACATCCCGTTAAATAATATTTCAAAAAAACAAAAAAATTTTGAAGTCGTTGATAGTTTCCTATCAGAGCTTGCTGTTTTAGGATTTGAATATGGTTACAGCTTAGTTGAACCAAGTACACTAACTATTTGGGAGGCACAATTTGGAGATTTTGCTAATGGAGCTCAAATAATTATAGATCAATTTATTGCTTCGGGAGAACGAAAATGGTCTAGAGCAAGCGGGCTCGTAATGCTTTTACCTCATGGATATGAGGGTCAAGGTCCAGAACATTCGTCTGGAAGGTTAGAAAGATTTTTACAACTATGTGCACAAGATAATTTACAAGTAATGAACTGCACAACTCCTGCAAATTATTTTCATGCTTTGAGGCGTCAAATACACAGAGATTTTAGAAAACCACTAGTTATTATGACACCAAAATCATTATTAAGAAATAAACTTTGTGTATCAAATTTAGAAGATTTTAGTAAAAAAAATTCTTTCCATAGAGTTTTATGGGATCACGCTATTGATCCGAAGGAAAATAGCTTTATAAAACTTAAAAAAAGTGACAAAATAAGAAAAGTGATTTTGTGTTCAGGAAAGGTTTATTTTGATCTTTTGGAAGCAAGAGAAAAATTAAAAAAAGACGATATAGTAATATTTAGAATAGAACAGTTATATCCATTTCCTGCCAAACCTTTGGTTAAGGAGATTAAAAGATATGCTAAAAATGCAAAATTTTACTGGTGCCAAGAAGAACCAAAGAATATGGGTGCGTGGCTTTTAGTGCGAGATTATATTCAATGGACATTAAAGTATATTGGAGCTAAAAATAAAGAAGTCATGTATATAGGTAGAAATCCCGCAGCATCTCCAGCAACTGGATATGCTAAAAGACATCTAGCGCAACAGAGGGCAATAATAGATCAAGTGTTCGAATAAAAATGAGTGAAAAGATTGTAGTACCAGCATTAGGAGAAAGTATAACTGAAGCAACAGTGGCTAAATGGTTAAAAAATACTGGGGACAGCATAGAGGCCGACGAACCCATTGTTGAACTTGAAACAGATAAAGTTAATCTTGAAGTTCCATCTCCAGTTAATGGAGTTTTAGGAAAAATCAGCGCAAGTGAAGGTGATGTAGTTCAGGTTGGTTCAACATTAGGCTTAATTAACTCAAATTCAAAAGGTCATACTAGCAGCAATTTAAAAGAGAAGTTAGAAGATAAAGAAAAAGAAGAAGATAATGTAGTAAATATTAATATTGAAAAAAAGAAAGAACAAAAAGAAATTAGAATTTTTAAGGAAGAAGAAAAAAAAGCTGAGGAAGAAGAGAGCTCTATAGAGGAAAAACCTTTAGTTTTATCAAATAAAGAAGCTGAGGAAGAAGAGACCTCAATAGAGGAAAAACCTTTAGTTTTAACAAATGAAGTTGAGAAAAAAATAGAAAATAATCAAAATCTATCCCCAGCGGTAAGAAAAATAGTTGCTGAAAATAAAATTGATGTAAAAAAAATCAAAGGATCTGGAAAAGAAGGAAGAGTTTTAAAAGAAGACTTGATTAACTTAATGGGAGTTAATCCGGGTCCATCTGAGAGAAAAATTAAATATGGTCATGAGGAAAGAATTAAAATGACCAGGTTAAGACAAACTATAGCAAAAAGATTAAAACAAGCCCAAGAAAATGCAGCTCTACTTACAACCTTTAATGAAGTAGATATGACAAATATTATTGAAATGAGAAAAGAAAATCAGGATGATTTTCAAAAAAGATACGGAATTAAATTAGGATTTATGTCCTTTTTCGTAAAGGCTTCTGTAGTTGCTTTAAAAAATTTTCCAGCTGTTAATGCCGAAATAGAAGGAAGTGAAATAGTTTATAAAAATTATTATAACATAAGCTTTGCAGTAGGTACTGAAAAAGGTCTTGTTGTTCCAGTTTTAAGAAATGCTGACGAGTTATCATTTGCTGATATAGAAAAAAAAATAAAAAATCTTTCAGATAAAGCTAAAAATGGAAAACTAACCATTGAAGATCTACAGGGAGGAACATTTACAATTAGTAACGGTGGTGTTTATGGCTCTATGCTTTCTACTCCTATTTTAAACCTACCACAGTCGGGCGTATTAGGAATGCACAATATTGTTGATAGACCCATGGTAGTTGATAGTGAAATTAAAATTAGACCGGTTATGTATCTGGCTTTATCTTATGACCACCGAATAATAGACGGAAAAGACTCGGTATCATTTTTAAAAACTATAAAAGAGAATTTAGAAGATCCTAGAAGGTTATTTTTAAATATTTAAATGTCAGAAAAATTTCAAGCAGTTGTTATCGGCGGAGGTCCAGCAGGCTATGTATGCGCAATAAGATTGTCGCAATTAGGTATAAAAACTGCCTGTATAGATTCTAGAGGAACATTAGGGGGAACATGTTTAAATATAGGGTGTATACCATCAAAAAGTTTACTGAACTTGTCTGAAAATTTTCAAAAAACAAAAAATTTTTCTAATCTTGGAATAGAAGTGGGTCAAGTTAAGCTAAATTTAGATAAAATAATGCAAAATAAAAATAAGGCAGTAGATACTTTGACCAAAGGAGTGGAATTTTTATTTAAAAAAAATAAAGTTTCTTATTATAAAGGTACAGCTAATTTTAAGTCTACAAAAAAAATTTCAGTAAAAAATGAAAAAAAAAAAGAAACTATAATTGAAGCAGAAAAAATAATTATAAGTACAGGCTCAGTACCAGTCTCATTGCCTGGTATAGAGTTTGACGAAAAGATTGTTTTATCTTCAACTGGAGCACTATCTTTAGGAAAAGTACCAAAAAAAATGGTAGTCATTGGAGGCGGATATATTGGTTTAGAAATGGGTTCAGTTTGGTTAAGATTTGGTACTGAAGTACATGTGGTAGAATTCTTAGATCATATTATACCTGGAATGGATAGAGAAATTTCAAAAGAGTTTATGAACGTATTAAAAAAACAGGGAATGAAATTTCATTTACAAACTAAATTAGAAAGCATCAAAAAAAATAATAATGGAGCTAAAATTACAACAAAAGATAAAGATGGAAAAAAAATTAATTTTGATTGTGACGTGGTATTAATTTCAGTCGGTAGAAAACCAAATACAAAAAACTTAAATTTAGAAAAAATAAACATTATTTTAGATGATAAAAAACGAATAAAAACTAACAATAATTTTGAAACAAATGTAAAGAATATCTATGCAATTGGAGATGTTATTTCTGGACCTATGTTAGCTCATAAAGCTGAAGAAGAAGGTATTGCTGTAGCAGAATTGATTGCAGGTCAATCAGGGCATGTTAATTATGATGTTATACCAGGGGTGATTTATACATCGCCTGAAGTTGCATCGATAGGGAAAACAGAAGAACAATTAAAAGAATTAAATAAAAAATATAAAGTAGGAAAGTTTCCTTTTTTGGCCAATTCAAGAGCCAAAGCTATCGATGAAGTCGAGGGTTTTGTAAAAGTACTGGCAGACAACAAAACAGACAAAATATTGGGTGTTCATATGATAGGCCCTCATGCGGGTGAAATGATTGCAGAAATAGGAGTTGCTATGGAATTTGGAGCAAGCGCAGAAGATATTGCTCGAACTTGCCATGCCCATCCAACTTTTTCTGAGGCTGTAAAAGAGGCCGCTTTATCTGTAGATAAAAGAGCAATACACTCTTAAAAAATTTTCATAATATACAAATATGAAAGTGCCGATTCTTTTACCAAATATCTTTAACTACCCATTTACGTATCAGTCAGATTTGAATCTAAAAGTTGGTGAATACGTAATAGTTCCTTTTGGTAAAACAAAAATGATAGGTGTAGTTTGGAACCATTTTGAAACAAAAAATCAAAAAAATTTTCATATAAAAAAAGTTGTGAAAAAACTTGAAGTCAAACCATTAAATGAGAACACAATTAAGTTTTTAAACTGGTTTTCACAATACAATCTAATTCCAAAAGGAATGTCTTTAAAGTTGCATTTGTTAAGCAATGAAACAGTGGAAGAAATGTCTGACAAAGAATTCGAAAGCTATAAATTAATAAAAAAAACAAATGATTTTAAACTTTCCGAAGAACAAGAGAAAAGCCTCAATGAATTAAAAATTAAAAATAAAGAATTTAGAGTTCATGTGCTCCAAGGAACAACCGGATCTGGGAAAACAATAGTATATTTTAATTCAATAAAAAATAAAATTGATAAAGGTTATCAAGGGTTAATTTTGTTACCAGAGATAGGCCTAACATCTGAATTTGAGAAAAAATTTATAGATTTTTTTGGATTTACTCCAGCAATTTGGCATTCTGGAATAACAAAAAAGAAGAAAAAAATTATATGGGCTGGATTAAATAATGGAAAAATTAAAGTAGTTATTGGTGCAAGATCTGCATTATTTTTACCATTTAATAAATTAGGAATAATTATTGTAGATGAAGAACATGATCAATCATACAAGCAAGATGAAGGTGTAATTTACAATGCTCGCGATATGGCAATCTCAAGAGCTTCTTTTGAAAATATACCAATAGATCTTGTATCTGCAGTACCATCAATAGAAACTTATTAAAATATAAAAAAAAAAAAATACTCTTACTCTAGAATAATAAACAGATATAAAAATGCTAAGCTTCCCGAACATCAAATTATTGATTTAAATAAATATAAACTCAACAATCAATCTTGGATTTCATCAAAAACAATAGAAAAAGTAAAATATCATTTAGAAAATGGTGACCAGGTTCTTTTTTTTATAAACAGAAGAGGATTTTCACCTTATGTTTTTTGCAAAAATTGTTTAAAAGTTTATTCATGTCCACACTGTTCAATTAATTTAGTTTATCATAAAAATAAAAAAAAGCTCTTGTGTCACTACTGTGGTTTCGCATCAAATTTGAAAAGAAAATGTGATAGGAATATAAGCGGCAGTTGTAAATTTACCTTTAGTGGGCCTGGAGTAGAAAAGATTTCTGAGGAAGTAAAAAAATTTTTTCCTAATCATAAGTCATTAATTTTTTCTAGTGATACAATGAATAAAAAATCATCTTCAAATGATTTACAAAAAATTATTAATAATGAAGTTGAAATTTTAATTGGCACACAATTAATATCTAAAGGCTATCATTTTCCAAATTTAAACTGCATCGTTGTATTAGATATAGATTTATCATCTCTAGGTCATGATTTAAGAGGTGCTGAGAAAAATCTACAATTATATCATCAACTTTCAGGAAGAGCAGGCAGGGCTGGGAAGCCGGCAACCGTATATTTTCAAACCTATAATTTAAAATCTGATACAATTTCTAAACTTACAAATTCAGATCCATTTATATTTTTAGAAAATGAACTTCAATTAAGAAAGAAAAATAATCTACCACCATTCGAAAGGTTTATTTCCTTGATATTGACTTCTAAAAATGAAAAAAAATTGGAAAATGAATCTTATAGGCTTAAACGACACTTAGTGAAAAATTTAAATGGTAAAATTTTAGGACCTATAAATGCACCTATTTATAAGATTAGAAAAAACTTTAGAAACAGGTTATTGATAAGAAGCAAAAAGACACATAAAATTCAAGAGTCTCTTGGTTTGGCCTTAAAAAAATTTGAATTTTCATCAGGAATGAAACTAACGGTTGATGTTGATCCAATAAGCTTTAATTAATTGTTAAAAAAAAAGCAATTTTGACAATCTGCAGCTTGAAGAGAATATTGTCATATGTTACTTAAATTCAAAATTTTAAGGAAACTTCTAATATTAATGAGGAGCATAAATTGAGTAAAAATAAGAGTTTTTCTGGCACATCAGCGAATAGATATTCACTAGCGCTTTACGAATTAGCAAATGAGTCCAATGAATTAGGTGAAATAGAAAAAAATTGTTCTTCATTGATTAAATTAATATTTAATAGTGACGATTTTAAATCGTTAATAAAAAATCCAACTATAAAAAAAGAAGAACTACTTTCTACTGTTTTAAAAATATCAGAGCAATATAAGTTGAATGGTTTATTAATTAAATTTTTAAGCTTTTTAATATCAAAAAGAAGATTTTTTTATGTTGAAAAAATATTAAAGGATTTTATTGAAACTTGCTCAAAAAAAAGAGGGGAAATGAAAGCTCAATTAACTTCAGCAAAAGAACTTTCAGAAAGCGAGATAAATAGTATTAAAGAAGAATTAACAAAAAATTTTAGTTCAAAAATAAAATTAAACTACAAATATGATGCAAGTTTAATTGGAGGGCTGGTAGTTCAAATAGGAAGCACAATGGTTGATACTTCAATTAAAAATAAATTACAAAAAATAGAAAATAGAATGATAGAGGCTTAAATGGAAATAAATCCTTCAGAAGTAACAAAAATATTAAAAGAACAAATAAAAAATTTTGGAGATAAAGCTGAGATAACTGAAGTGGGGCAAGTTTTGTCAGTAGGTGATGGTATAGCTAGAATTTATGGACTTGACAATGTTCAGGCAGGAGAAATGGTGGAATTTGCCGATGGTTCAAAAGGTATGGCTTTAAACTTAGAAAGTGAAAATGTTGGTGTTGTGATTTTTGGAGATGATAAAGCGATTAAAGAAGGAGATACTGTCAAAAGAACAGGAGCAATTGTTGATACCCCAGTTGGAAAAGAATTACTAGGAAGAGTTGTTGATGGATTAGGAAGTCCGATAGACGGAAAAGGAGCATTAGATAAAGGTATTAAAAGAAGTAGAGTCGAAGTAAAAGCCCCAGGAATTATTCCACGTAAATCGGTTAGTGAACCAATGCAAACTGGACTTAAATCGATAGATAGTTTGGTTCCAATTGGAAGAGGTCAGAGAGAATTAATTATTGGTGATAGACAAACAGGTAAAACGGCAGTTGCTATTGATGCAATTATAAACCAAAAAAAAGTTAACGAGTCAAATGATGAGAAAAAAAAGTTATACTGTGTTTACGTAGCAATAGGTCAAAAAAGATCTACTGTTAGACAAATTGAAAAAACTTTAGAAGAAGCTGGCGCAATGGAATATACAACAATTGTTGCAGCAACAGCTTCAGATGCGGCTCCACTTCAATTTTTAGCTCCTTATACTGGTTGTGCAATGGGAGAATATTTTAGAGATAATGGAATGCATGCATTAATTATATACGACGATCTTTCAAAACAAGCAGTTGCTTATAGACAAATGTCGCTTTTATTAAGAAGACCCCCTGGAAGAGAAGCTTACCCGGGAGATGTATTCTATTTACATAGCAGGCTACTTGAAAGAGCAGCTAAATTGAGTGATGAACATGGCGGGGGATCTTTAACAGCTCTTCCAATAATTGAAACACAAGGTGGTGATGTTTCTGCATTTATACCTACCAATGTAATTTCAATTACAGATGGCCAAATCTTTTTGGAAACAGAGTTATTTAACCAGGGTATAAGGCCAGCAATTAATGTAGGATTATCGGTATCAAGAGTTGGATCTTCTGCTCAAACAAAATCAATGAAAAAAGTTTCAGGATCTATGAAACTTGAACTTGCTCAATATAGAGAAATGGCAGCATTTGCTCAGTTTGGATCGGATCTAGATGTTTCTACTCAAAAACTTTTAAATAGAGGTTCTAAATTGACCGAACTACTAAAACAAAAACAATACTCACCAATGACTGTGGCCGAACAAGTAATTTCAATATTTTGTGGTGTTAAAGGTCATTTGGACGATATTGAACAAAAAAATATTGTTGATTTTGAAAATAAAATTATAGAAAAATGTAAATCTGAAAAACCGGAAATTTTAGATTCAATATCAAGTTCAGGTAAACTCGAAGAAGATGCTGAAAAATCTTTAACTGAAGCTATTACTGAACTTAAAAAAAACTTTAATTCTTAGAAAAATGGCAAGTTTAGACGATTTAAAAAAAAGAATATCAAGCGTTAAATCTACCCAAAAGATTACAAAGGCAATGAAAATGGTTGCCGCATCTAAATTAAGAAGAGCTCAGGAAAGTGCAGAAAAAGGAAGACCATATTCAGATAAAATGAATAATATTATTATTAATCTTTCAAATAGTATTTCGGACAAAGAAAATTCTCCTAAACTACTTGCAGGTTCAGGCGAAGACAAAGTCCATTTATGTATTGTTATGACTTCGGACAGAGGATTGTGTGGAGGATTTAATACAAATATAATTAAAAAAGCAAAATCATATTTCCAAAAAATCTTAGATGGGAGAAAAATCTTAAAAATTATTACCGTTGGATCAAAAGGTTATGATCAATTAAAAAGAACATATAAAGACAGTATAATTGAAAAAATTTCTTTTAAAGAATCCAAATACGCAAATTATTTTGACGCTGACAAAGTAGGAAAAATAATTATTGATAAATTTGAAAAAAAAGAATTTGACGTATGTACAATTTTTTATAACCAGTTTAAAAATGTAATAACTCAAATACCACAAGAACAACAAATTATTCCTTTAAAAACCTCCGAGACTGATAGAAACTCATCTGAAGATAATTATGAATTTGAACCTGAAGAAGATGAAATTTTAAGCAACTTATTACCTAAAAATATATCTACTCAGATTTTTAAAGCAATGTTAGAGAATTCAGCTAGCGAACAAGGTTCAAGAATGAGCGCAATGGATAATGCAACTAGAAACGCAGGTGAAATGGTTGACAAGCTTACTATTCAGTATAATAGAAGTCGTCAAGCAGCAATTACCAAAGAGCTAATTGAAATTATATCAGGAGCAGAAAGTTTATAATTATGAAAAAAGGGAAAATTACACAGATTATTGGAGCGGTAGTAGACGTTAAATTCGATGATGAACTACCAGAAATATTAACCGCATTAGAGTGTGATAATAACGGCAATAGACTAGTTTTGGAAGTTGCACAGCATTTAGGAGAATCAAGTGTAAGAACAATTGCTATGGATGCAACAGAAGGTCTAAAAAGGGGAGATGAAGCAATAGATACCGGAGCTCCAATTAAGGTTCCTGTTGGCCCAGAGACTCTAGGCAGAATTATAAATGTGATTGGTGAACCTATTGATGAAAAAGGAGAAGTTAAGACTAAAGAAAATTGGCCCATTCATAGATCGGCACCAGAATTTAACGATCAATCAACAGAAACAGAAATTTTAGTAACAGGAATAAAGGTAGTAGACTTATTAGCACCATATGCAAAGGGGGGCAAAATTGGTTTATTTGGCGGTGCGGGAGTAGGAAAAACAGTTATTATTATGGAACTTATAAATAACATAGCGAAAGCACACGGCGGATTTTCAGTTTTTGCAGGCGTTGGAGAAAGAACTAGAGAAGGAAATGATCTTTATCATGAAATGATAGAGTCTGGTGTAATTAAACCAGAAGGTACTGGATCAAAAGCCGCATTAGTTTATGGTCAGATGAACGAGCCACCAGGAGCAAGGGCTAGAGTTGCATTATCAGGCCTAACAGTTGCTGAATATTTTAGAGATCAAGAAGGCCAAGACGTGCTTTTTTTTGTAGATAACATTTTTAGATTTACTCAAGCTGGCTCTGAGGTTTCTGCATTACTAGGAAGAATTCCGTCCGCTGTAGGATACCAGCCGACATTAGCTACCGACATGGGCAATCTTCAGGAAAGAATTACGACTACAAACAAAGGTTCTATTACATCTGTTCAAGCTATATATGTGCCGGCAGACGATTTAACAGACCCAGCGCCCGCTACATCTTTTTCACACTTAGATGCAACAACAGTGTTATCTAGACAAATTGCAGAAATTGGAATTTATCCAGCTGTGGACCCATTAGATTCAACTTCTAGAATTTTAGACCCAAGAATAGTTGGAGACGAGCATTACAGGGTTGCTAGAGAAGTTCAAAAAGTATTGCAAACTTATAAATCTTTACAGGATATTATTGCCATCTTAGGTATGGATGAATTGTCCGAGGAAGATAAACTAACTGTAGCAAGAGCAAGAAAAATTCAAAGATTTTTATCACAGCCTTTCTTTGTTGCAGAAGTATTTACTGGTTCCCCAGGAAAACTTGTTGATCTAGAATCCACCATTAAAGGCTTTGATGCAATTTGCAAAGGTGAATATGATCACTTACCTGAAGCAGCATTTTACATGGTAGGAACAATAGAAGAAGCAGTTGAAAAAGCTGAAAAAATGGCAAAAGAGGCAGCAGCATAATGAGCGAAGGTTTTAAGCTTGAAATAGTAAACCCAGAAAGTTCATTTTTGTCAAAAGAAGGAGTTTCAGAGGTAGTGGTGCCAGCCTTTGAAGGTGATATGGGGATATTAAAAGATCATATATCAATAATATCTTTTTTAAAACCTGGGCTAGTGAGAATTTTTGAAGGCTCAAATGAAGAGACTTACTATGTTGATGATGGAATAGTAGAATTTAAGAACAATTGTTTATCAATATTAACAAGTAATATTTTTGATATTAAAAAAATGGATAAAAATGTTGCAAGAAATGTTTTGGCTAAAGCAGAGCAAGATACTCAAAAAAACGATATTTCTGATCAAGCTAAATACTTACTTGATCAAAAAATTGAAGTTTTAAAGAACTTAACTTTAAATTAGTTTAATACTTTTGCTATTTCTTGCTTAAGATTTTTGTAAACGTTGAGCTTAAAATTTACGGCTATTTTTGTTAAATCTTCTAAATCAATCCATTTCCAGTCTAGAAATTCAGGTTTTTTAGTATTTATATTGATTTCCGATTCGTTTCCAATAAATCTCATAATAAACCATTTTTGTATTTGACCTTTAAATCTACCTTTCCAAATAATTCCTATTAATTCATCGGGCAAAATGTAAGTTAGTTTTTTGTCAATTTCCTGAATTAATTCTACACTTACTATACTAGTTTCTTCTTTTAATTCTCTTAAAGCAGCATCATAATAATTCTCATCTTTATCAACACCTCCTTGAGGCATCTGCCAAAAGTTTTTTGGGTTATCAATTCTTTTAGCTACAAATATTTTATTTTTATTATTTAATAAAACAATTCCAACTCCATTTCTGTAGGGGAGTTTTTCAAAGTTTTTTTCTTTTTTATTCATTGAGAAGCTTTAATGCAAATTTAAGTTGATTATCGCTTTCCGTGTTTATTTTAAAATCATCTGTTTCTTCAGCTATTTCAATATCGGGCACCACTCCCACTTCCGAAATAGATTTTCCCGAAGGCAAATAGTACTTTGATATGGTCAATCTTATAGCCCCTTTATTTTTTAAAGGAATAATCGATTGAACAGATCCCTTACCATAACTTTGTTCACCAAGAAGTATAGCTCTTTTATGATCTTTTAAGGCGCCAGCTACAATTTCTGATGCTGAAGCTGATCCATAATTAATTAAAACAATTAAGGTCTTTCCATCAATTACGTCACCTTTTTTTGCAAAAAATTTTTTATTTTCTGATTTATTTCTACTTTTAGTGGATACGATTTCACCTTCATTTAAAAAAAAATCTGATATTTTTATTGCTTGTGAAAGTAAGCCACCAGGGTTGTTTCTTAGATCTAAAATATAACTTTTTACACTTTTATTTTTTTTTATTTCTTTAAGTTTATTTTTAATTTGATTGCTGCTATTTTCATTAAAAGCATTTAATCTTAAATAACCCACTTTACCTTCTAAAATTTCAGATTTTACTGACTGAATTTTGATAATTTCTCTTGTTATGTTAAAAGTTAGTGCTTTCTTAACTCCTTTTCTTCTCACTGTAATTTCTATATCGCTTCCAACCTTTCCTCTCATTAAATCTACCGCTTCTGATAATGATTTTCCTTGAACTTGAACATTATTAATTTTAACAATGTAATCTCCTGCTTTTACACCAGCTCTAGAAGCTGGAGTATCTTCAATTGGTGAAATTACCTTTACTACACCAGATTCCATACTAACCTCAATTCCTAAACCACCAAATTCTCCACTAGTTTCTGTTTGCATATTTAATAACATTTCTGGCGACATGTAGGATGAATATGGATCCAGTGATTGCAATACGCCATCAATAGCTGCATCCATAACTTCACTTTGGTCGATTTCCTCTACATATTCATTGTTGATTTTGTTCAATACTTCACTAAACAAATCAATCTTTTGATAGATCTTTGTATTATTAGCAGCAAAACTTTTACTAAAATAAAATAAAAATAAAATTAGTATAATTTTAATATATTTTTTCATATTGTGACTTTTTCTTTTGGGATTAATTCAGACCACATTTTTTCTAGTTCATAAAATTTTCTTTTTTCTGGGTTAAAAATGTGAACTATTAAATCTATACCATCAATTAGCTTCCATTCACTGCTATCTGAGCCTTCTATTTTACAATTTTTGATTCCACTATTTTTAAATTTTTCGAGAACTTGTTCCGACAAAGCCTGAATATGTCTTGATGATGTGCCGCTTGCTATAATCATGTAATCTGCCATTGAGCTCTTATTTGCAAGATCTATACTTACTACATCTAATGCTTTATTTTTATCCAAGGTATTCAAGATAGTTTTTTTTAGATCTACAATTTTATCCATTAATTATCAAAACCTTATCAAATTTTTCTTAATTTTGAAGATGAAATATTAACTTTTTTAAAATTAACAAATTTCAAATTCTTTTGTTTTAAGCGTTTAAAAGCAATTGATTTTAAAGACTTTGATTTATAGCCTAGTCTATCAAAAACTAAAATATTACATTTTTGTGAAATTAATTTCCATTTGTACCATTTGTGAAATTTAACAAGATTATCTGCTCCAATAATTAAAAATATATTGCAATTATTTTTCTTTTTGATGTAATTTATTAAATCAATTGTTCTATTAGATTTAATTTTATCTTCATAATATCTAATTTTAATAAATTTTTTAAATTTTGTTATTTTTTTTGATAACTTAATTCTCTCTTTCAAACTTAAACTACTTTTTTTTTTAAAGGGATTTTTTTTAGTAATAGCCCAAATTATGGCGTTCAGTTTAAATTTTCTTTTCGCCTTTATAGATATTGCAAGATGTCCTTTATGCGGAGGATCAAAACTAGCACCCAATAATCCAATATTTTTTATTGTTTTTTTATTTTTTATCTTCAATTTTATTTCCTAACATGACCTCTTCCATGCACCTCATACTTATATGAAATCAATTGTTTTAAACCAACGGGACCTCTTGGTGGTAGATTATTTGTTGAAATTCCAACTTCGCCTCCAAATCCAAATTCTCCACCGTCAGCAAATTGTGTTGATGTATTATGCATAACTATTGAACTATTAATATTTTTAAAAAATTTTTGTGCGGTTTTTATATTTTTGGTAATTATAGATTCTGTATGCATTGTACCATATTTGTTAATATGTTTTATTGCTTCTTCACAATTATTAACACATTTGGCAGATATTGTGGCAGACAAATATTCTGTCGACCAATCTTTATTTCTTGCTGGGTATATTTTTCCTTTAAAAAATTTTCTTAATAAATTGTCACCTATAATTTTGCAATTATTGTTCTGCAAATTTTTTAAAACTATATTACAAAATTTTTTAACAATTTTTTTGTGAAATAAAACCGTTTCTGTTGCGCCACATATACTAGTATTTCTTAGCTTAGCATTATGAAGAACCTTCGTAGCCATTTTTAAATCTGCATCTTTATCAATATATGTGTGACAAATTCCTTGCAAATGCCCAATTATTGGCAACTTAGATATAGCCTGGACTCTTTTAACTAAACCTTTGCCACCTCTTGGTATAATAACATCAATTTCATTGGTCATTTTGGCTAACATGAAGTCTACTATTTTTCTATTTCTATTGTTTACAAATTGGACAAAGTCCGGGTTTACTTTATTGACCATCAAGGCCTTTCTAAATAATGAAGCTAATATTTTATTAGTATTTATTGCTTCCGAGCCACCTCTTAAAATCACTGCATTTCCGGATTTAAAACATAAGCTTGATATATCAGAAGTAACATTTGGTCTACTTTCGTAAATAACACCAATTACACCAATAGGTGTTGAAACTTTTTTAATATTTAATCCATTGGGTCTTTTCCATTTTTCTAAAATTTTATCTACAGGATCTTCTAATTTAATGATGTCACTAACTGATTTTTTTATAGATTCTAATTTTTTTGAAGTTAAAATTAATCTGTCAATTAAATTTGGTTTAAGTTTCTTCTTTTGAGCAAATTTAATATCTTTTTTATTTTGTTGTAAGATTTTTTTTTTATCTTTTTTTAAAAAAATTAAAAAACTTATAAGAACCTTGTTTTTTGTTTTGCTGTCAATTTTGTTTTCTATCGCTTTTTTTGCTTTTTTACCAATTACCTTAATATATTTATTCATTTTATAACTCTACCATATCATCTTTATGGACTACTTCAGATTTTGAAATATATCCAAGTAATTTTTCAATTTCATTAGAATGATGACCCATTATTTTTTCAATTTCAAATGACGAAAATGAGCTGAGACCTCTTGCACATTCTTTATAATTTTTATCAATAATTTTTATATGATCACCTTTATTAAATTTTCCAATAACTTTTTTAATCCCAGCCGCTAATAAACTTTTACCTTTTTTTAAAGCATCTTTTGCTCCTTCGTCAATAATTAGCTCTCCTTTTGGTGAAATAGAACTTATTATCCATTTCTTTCTTGCGTCTAATTTAGATATTTTTGGTAAAAACCAGGTACAATTGTTTTCATTAATAATTTTTTTAACAGGTCTTAATGGTAATCCATTTGCTATAACCATTTTACAACCAGATAGTTGACAAATTTTTGCAGCGTCAATTTTTGTTTTCATGCCACCAGTTCCATGTTCACCAATACTTTTAGTTGCTATATTTTCAATATTTTTGTCAATATTTTTAATTTCTTTTATTAGTTCTGCACTTTTGTTTAGCTTTGGATTTTTTGTATAAAGACCATCAACATCAGATAATAAAATTAATACATCCGCACCTGATATTTGAGCAACTCTTGAGGCAAGTCGATCGTTGTCTCCATACTTAATTTCAGTTGTGGCTGTACTATCATTTTCATTTACAATAGGTACAAACCCTAGTCCAAATAAATTTTCAAAAGTTCTTTTTGCATTCAATGCTCTCCTTCGTTGTTCTGTATCTTCTAGAGTTAATAGAATTTGAGATATATTAATTTTATTTTTAATAAAATTTTTATTAAACAAATTCATTAACTCAATTTGGCCAACTGATGCGACTGCTTGACTTTTTTCTAATTTAAGATTTTTTTTGCTTAAATTTAATTTTTTACAACCCATTGCTATAGCTCCAGAACTTACAATTATAATTTTTTTATTTTTATTTAATAAATTCTTTATGTCTTTAGAGAATTCAAATAACCATTTGTTTCTAATTTTTTTCTTATTATCGATCAGCAAAGATGATCCAATTTTTATAACAATTATTTTTGAATTTTTAAGATACATAGGATAATAATTTTGCTTTAATTTTTGATATTGATTTTTTATTTAATGTTGAAAGAATGGCTATTTCTGACTTCTTATTTTTTGAAAATTTGTTAATTATTTTTTTAACTTCATCTTTGTCTATTAAGTCAATTTTATTTAAAACTACAATTTCCTTTTTTTTTAAAAGGTCCTTGCTATAACTTTTAAGTTCATTTTTAACTTGTATATAAGTGCTTTCCAAGTCCTTTTCAGTTATATCAATAAGATGTAGTAAAGTTTTGCATCTTTCAATATGTTTTAAAAATTTAATACCTAAGCCAACACCTCTGTGGGCACCTTCTACTAGCCCAGGTATATCTGCAATAGTTATTTCTTTATTATCATAAACAGCAACCCCAAGGTTTGGATTTAAAGTTGTGAATTTATAATTTGCAATTTTAGGTGTTGCGCTTGTAATAGCTGACAACAGACTCGATTTTCCTGCATTTGGCAAACCAATAATTCCAATATCTGCAATTGTTTTTAATTGTAACCAAATTATAAACTCTTCTCCAATTTTGCCTTTGGTAAATTTTCTAGGAGCTCTATTTGTAGAACTTTTAAATCTCACATTTCCAAGTCCTCCTTTGCCACCATTAGCTACAACGAACTCTTCTCCTTGTTTTTTGAAATCAAAAATTAAAGTTTTGTTATCTTCTTCAAAAACTTGGGTGCCCACAGGAACTTTTAAGAATAGATTTTTACCACTTCGTCCTGTACGTTTTTTTCCAGAACCATCTGTTCCTCTTTCAGCTTTATGATGTTGTTGATATCTGAAATCAATGAGCGTATTAAGATTCCTTTCTGATCTTAAGACAACAGATCCTCCTTTACCTCCATCTCCACCATCAGGACCACCAAATTCTACAAATTTTTCCCTTCTAAAACTAGGTGAACCGCTACCACCATCACCTGCTTTAATATAAATTTTAACTTGATCTAGAAATTTCATAATACAACTCTTGTTTATTTGGTTGTACTAATTAATTGGGTTTTACTGAAACAAAAGTTCTGTCTGATTTTGTTTTTTTAAATTCAACTTTGCCTTTAGCTACTGAAAAAATTGAATGATCTTTACCCATTTTTACATGTTCCCCAGGAAAAATTTTAGTACCTCTTTGTCTAACAATAATATTTCCAGGCACAACATATTGACCACCATATTTTTTAACACCAAGTCTACGTCCCGCACTATCACGTCCGTTCCTTGATGATCCACCTGCTTTTTTTGTTGCCATAGTTTACCTTGTTATTTTTTTTCCTGAATTTCTTTTTTTACTTCTTTTATTTTTGTTGGTTTATTTAATTTTTCTGCTTCTGATAATAATTTACCGTCTTTTGAAAATATCTTATTAATTCTTATTAAAGAATATTGTTGTCTATGACCATTTTTTCTTCTTGAATTTTTTCTTCTTCTTTTTTTAAAAATTAAAACAGTTCTATTTTTTGAATTTTTTATTAAATTTGCCTCAACTTTTGCACCTTTAATTATAGGGCTTCCAATTTCGATATTTTTATCATCTCCATAAGCTAAAATTTCTTTGAAATCTACTGTTGATGACGGTTTCGACTCCTGTAGCTTTTCTACTTTAAGAATCTCACCCGCTTTCACTTTGTATTGTTTTCCACCTGTTTGTATCACTGCGTAAGACATAGTTAATCAAAATTTTATAATCAGCAATATAGTCTGAGGCTTTTTTTAGTCAAGTTTAATAAACTAGAAATTATCCTTTAAATCTCTTAGTTTTGAAAAGTTTTGTAAATTTTTTGATCTTAAAAAAATATTACATTCAATTTCATCTTTTATTGTTGAAGGGATAGTTGGCAAATTTTGTTTTAATTTTTCTTTAATTTTATAAATTTTTTTTTTAAGATTTTGATTGTTTGGGTCGTATTCTAAACAAAAGTCAGAATTTTTTAGAGTATATTCATGTCCACAATATATTTTTGTATCAAGTGGTAGGTTTTTAAAAAAATTTAATGATTGAAACATTTGTGAATAAGTACCTTCAAAAATTCTTCCACATCCTAGAGAAAAAAGTGTGTCTCCAGTAAAAATATTTTTTTCATTAAAAAAATAAAAACAAACATGACCACTTGTATGTCCAGGAATATGAATTACCTTTGCTTCAAATTTTTTTTCTTTCCAAATTTGATTATTTTTTACGGTTATATCTATTTCTGGAATTCTTTTTTTATCATCAATATATCCAACTACTTTTGCGCCATATCTTTCTTTTAACTCTTTGTTTCCGCCAACATGGTCATAGTGATGGTGTGTATTTAATATAAAGTCTAATTTAATTTTATTTTTTTCTAAGTATTCAATTATTGGCGTTGCTTCGCTTGGGTCAATTACGCAAGACTTATTATTTTTATCATCAATTATTAAATAGGAATAGTTATCTTTAAGGCAGGGGATTATTTTAACATTCATTCTACTTTTCTAACAAAAAAATTCCCAACTCAGAAGATAAATTTTTTAAATTTAAATTAAAACTATTAATCTCTGTAACTTTTTCATTATGTAATGCCAATGATTTAAATAATTTTATTTTTTTTTTATAACAAAAATTAAAAAAATCTTTAATGGTACACATATGTAAATTTGGAGTATTGTACCACTCATCTGGAAGATTTTTAGTGATAGGCATCGTTCCTTTTATTAACAAATCTAATCTTACTTTCCAAAAACCAAAATTTGGAATTGTAACTATTGCTTTATCAGCAACATTTAGAAGGTCATTTATAACTTTTTCTGGATTATAGAATGCTTGTAATGTTTGACTTAAAATAGCATAATTAAAAGATAAATTAGGAAATTGTTTTAAATCTTTTTCACCATTACCTTCAACAACTGCTAGCCCTTTCGAAACACATATTTGTACTTTATCTTTTGAAATTTCTAAGCCTCGTGTATCAATATTTTTTTTATCTTTTAAATATTTCATTAAAGTTCCATCACCACATCCAACATCAAGTACTTTTGTGTTATTTTTGATCAACTCTGCAATTATTTGAAATTCTTTTTTCATAATTTTTTAGTAGTTTGCTTCTAAAAAGTTTTTTACTGCTTTTAAAAATTCTGGCACATCTAGAAGAAACGAGTCATGGCCTTTATCACTTGTAATTTCTATAAAACCAACTTCAACACCTGAAGCATTTAAAGCAATAACAATTTCTTTATTTTCTGCCGTTGGGTATAACCAGTCAGAAGTGAAAGAAATTATAAAAAACTTTGTTTTAGAATTTTCAAATGCCTTTGATAAGTTTCCCTTATACTGCTTTACAAGATCAAAATAGTCCATAGCTCTTGTTATATATAAGTAACTATTTGCATCAAATCTATCTACAAATATAGAACCTTGATATCTTAGATAGCTTTCAATTTGAAAGTCTGCGTCAAAACTAAAATTTAAATCATCTTTTTCTTGAAGTTTTCTTCCAAATTTTTCTTGTAATCCTTTCTTAGAAAGATAAGTGATGTGTGCTGCCATTCTAGCAACTGCCAAACCTTTATTAGGAGAAGAATTTAAGTATGAATAATTTCCATTTTTCCAGTTTGCATCAGCCATTATCGATTGTCTTCCAAGTTCATTGAAAGCAATATTTTGCGCAGAATGGCTAGCTGTGCACGCTATAGGAATTGCCGTTTTTGTTTTGTCAGGAAAATTTGCTACAAATTGAAGTGCCTGCATTCCACCCATTGACCCTCCAGTCACACTATAAAGTTTATCGATTTTAAAAAACTCTAATAAATTATACTGGGCATTAACCATGTCATTTATTGTTATTACTGGAAAATCTATTCCAAATTCTTTATTTGTTTTGGGGTTAATATTTTTTGGACCAAAAGATCCCATGCAACCTCCAATTACATTTGCACAAATTACAAAAAATTTATTTGTGTCAATAGCTTTTGATGGTCCAACCGCATGTGACCACCATCCAGATTTCTTAGTTACAGGATTTATACCAGAAACAAATTGATCTCCTGTTAAAGCATGAAATGCTAAAATTGCATTATCTTTCTTATCATTTAATTTTCCATAAGTTTCATAAGCTAAAGGATAATCACTTATAGTTTCACCACAATCTAATTTAAGTGGTTTTTTTACAATTATTGTTTTTATATTTTCTTTAACATTCATAAGTATACGCCATTTGATGAATTGTGAGAAAAAAACTTATTTAGCGGTTTTTCTTAAGCGCTCGCAATTCAGATAAATCAGCGCATGTTTTTTTTACAAGATCAGTTTCAATATGTCAATTTTTTTGTAAAAAATAGCAATTATATGTAATTCTTGATTAATTTATTTATAAGGATAGTTATATAAAAAACAACAATGTCATTACTAAAATTTAAAAAATTAAAAATAGAAACTTACAAACCGGGCAAATCCAAATTATCACGGTTTAAGAATATAATAAAACTGTCAGCAAATGAGTCTGCATTAGGAGTTAGCCCCAAGGTAAAAAAAGAGATTAATAAAAAAATCAATATTTCAAAATATCCAGATAGCAAGTCAAAAAATTTGAGAAAATATATTTCAAATAAATTTAAATGTAGGTTTACAAATATAATTTGTGGAGCTGGATCAGA
The DNA here is from genome assembly GCA_902588635.1 of uncultured Pelagibacteraceae bacterium. Lineage (GTDB taxonomy): Bacteria > Pseudomonadota > Alphaproteobacteria > Pelagibacterales > Pelagibacteraceae > Pelagibacter. Next base: position 93,150 of record CACIPW010000001.1, read on the forward strand.
TGAGATTATACAAATTATTTGTACATTATTTTTGAAACCAAAAGATGAAGTGATTGTTTCCCAGTTTAGTTTTTTAATGTATAGAATTTATGCAAAAATAGCAGGCGCCAATGTTATATATTCTAAGGAGAAAAACTTTAAAATTTCTGTATCTGAGATTTTAAAAAAAGTTTCAAAAAAAACTAAAATAGTTTTTTTAGCAAATCCAAACAATCCAACTGGAACATATTTAGAAAAAAAAGAATTGCTTAAATTAAGAAAAAAGCTTAGGAACAACATACTGCTTGTAGTTGATGATGCATATGTTGAGTATATGAAGAAAAAAAATTATGAGTCAGGATTAAAATTGTTTAAAAATAAAAATAATGTTTTAATTCTTAGAACTTTTTCCAAAATCTACGGTCTAGCTTCATTAAGAATTGGCTGGGGTTATGGTCCAAAAAATATCATTGATGCAATGTATGAAATGAAGCCACCATTTAATGTTAACTCCGCTGCTCAAATAGCTGCTGTTGCTGCATTGAAGGACAATAATTTCATTAGAAAATCTGCTAAACATAATTTTTTTTGGGGAACAAAACTAAAAAAAATATTTGAAAATTATGGAATTACAACAAATGAAGTTACTACTAATTTTTTATTGCTGAACTTTAACAAATGTAAATATTCTGCAAATTATATACAAAAAAAATTAGAAAACAGTGGGATTATTTTAAGAGGAATGAAGTCTTACAAAATTAAAAATGCTTTAAGGTTAACAATTGGTAGTAGTGTAGCTAATAATAAAGTAATAAAGATCCTTAAAAAAATATTTAACTAAAATGAAAAATATACTTATAGTTGGCTGTGGCTTAATTGGTTCTTCAGTGTTAAGAGCAGTTTATCACAAAAAAATATTTAAAAATATTTTTGTATTAGAAAAATCTAAAAAAAATATTTCCATAATAAGAAAATTAAATATTAGATGTAAAATATTTAAGAATATAAAAAATATCTCTACTAATATTGACCTGATAATTTTATGCACTCCAATGAGTCAATACTCAAGTACCATTTTAAAAATAAATAAATTAGTTACTAGCAAGACAATTGTAACAGACGTAGGCTCAACCAAAGAATTAAGCTTTAGAGATGTTAAAAAAAAATTAAAAAAAAATACTACATGGATACCATCTCACCCTATAACGGGATCTGAAGTAAGTGGACCACAATATGGTGATAAAAATCTTTTTAAAAATAAATGGTGTGTTTTAATTAAAGAAAGAAATATCAATAAAGTTCATTTATCTAAATTACAATCTTTTTGGAAAAAATTAGGATCAAAAGTTATTTTTATGAATTCAAAACAACATGATATAATTTTTTCTATAACAAGTCACTTGCCTCACTTAATTGCTTATAATTTAGTAAAAACAGCAACTGATTTTGAAACACAAAAAAAGTACAATCTAATTAAATTTAGCGCAGGTGGATTAAGGGATTTTTCACGTATAGCTGCAAGCAATGAAATTATGTGGAGAGATATTTTTTTTAATAATAAAAAAAATATGATTTCAGCAATAGATTTGTTTATTAGGAATCTTAATTCTTTTAAAAAGGATATTAATCTTAAAAAAAATAAACAAATAATTAAAAAATTAATTAAAACTAAGAAAGTTAGAAAGCAAATAATATTACTGAAGCAGGATATAAATAAGCCAGATTTTGGTAGATAGTTATTTTTTTAAATTTTTTTTTAAATCCTCAAGATAAGGAGAATAATTTTTCCAAGATGCAACTGATGTTTTGTATATTGGTTGCCTAACTTGCGCTAGACTAGCCGTTGCAACAGAATTATTGCTTTTATAAAATTCAACACAATTTGTACTCCAATTTAAATCACAGAAATTTAATAATTTTTTTACCTCATCTTCAAAATTTTCTGTGAAGTTTTCATATTGAATATTAAGTATATTTTTTTCTCCCAAGGTTTTTTTCCAAAAATTCATATATTCAATATACATATTATAAAATTCGGCTAGATTTTTTAAATTATAAGAAAATGCTAAGTTTGATGCTGTAAAATTTTGTTTATAATTTGACCAACAAATATCCATTGGATTTCTATTGCAATTAATGATGTAAGAATTTGGAAATATTTTTTTTATAAATCCTATCCATTTAAAATTCAATGGAGCTTTATCAACAACATACTCTTCAGGATAATCTAATTGATTAATTTTATCTAAATAAAAATTTTTTACATTATCTAAAGTTTTATTTGAAATAGAGTCAAAGTAAAAATAATTATTTGTTTCTTTTGTTCTTTCTTTTTTATCAGAAAATTCTTTATACACAGCATCAGCAAAAAAAGGCAATTCACCTGCGCCTGCAACTTTTTCATGCGAAGATAACACCTGCTCAATTAAAGAAGTTCCCGATCTAGGCATACCTACAATGAAAATTATTTTTTTATTCGAATTGTTTTCAAATGATAAAATATCTAATTTTTCTTTAAAATTTTTTTTTAAATTTGAAAAAGTTTGATTTTCAAACTCAGATGTATATTTTATTAATTTGTCTTTTATATCATTTCCCTTCTTATAGTTTGTAAAAGAATTACTAAAATCTTTTATATCATCTAAAGCCTTTCCTAATGCAAAGTATAAATGCATTTTTTGAATTTTGGTAAGATTTTTATCATTAAGCATTTTTTTAAATATTTCAAAATCTTTATCATTCTTCTTAAATTTTTTTGACATGCTAATTAGTCTATAAATTTGTGTGGCACCGGGTTTAATGCTTAATGCTTTTTTATAATATAGATGGCTATTTTGGAAATCGCCCAAGAACTGATATATATTTGCACTTGTATAATTTAGTACAAAATCTTCAGGATAATATTCTAAAGCATTCTTTAAAATTTTAATTGCATCATTATTCAAGTTTAATTTTTCTTTTAATTGGGACAGGTTAATCATTGCATTTAAAAAATTAGGTTTTATTTTTAAAGCTCTGTCGTAGTAATCATTGGCTTTTTTATAATTTCCTAAATGACCATGAACAAGTCCAAGATTATTTAACACATGTATATTGTTTTCATCAAGACGAAATGCTTTATCAAGAATTTCAAGAGCATTATTATGTTCACCTATATTTATTAAAGACATGCCTAAAGCGTTGTAAAATATATATTCATTTGGAAATTTTTTTATAAGTTTTCTTGAAATAGAAATTACTTCGTCATATTTTTTAACAGTAAGTAAATTTACTATTTTTTTTAGTTCTTGTTTTTTATCTATAATTTGATTCATTTTTAATAAATTTAACTTTTAAATTTGAATTTTTCTTAATTTCATTAATTGTTTTTTTTATGTTCATCACAACAACTTTTTTTTTGGGTCCATAAGCATGAATTAAATACTTATTTGATAGACAAATTGCAACATGTCCTTTCCAAAATATGAGATTATTTTTTTTCATTTTATTTAATTTAACGTTTTTTCTGAAATATTTCATTTGATCTTTAGAATCTCTCGGGCAAAATTTATTATTAAATTTATAGAATATTTGTACTAAAGCTGAACAATCTATTCCTTTAAAACTATTGCCACCCCACTTATATCCAATATTTTTAAATATCTTTATTTTTGAAAATAATAAACCTGTTTTTTTTATGGGTACAACATCATTTTTATTTATCCAGTACTTGTCAAAATTAAGATAATTATTATTTTTATTTTTTATTTCAACAAAAGAACAAAAGCTTATTTTTTTATTTAATTTAAATTTTATATTGGGTTTCGAATATAAAATTGCTGATAAGCAAGAAATTTTATGAGTTGGAGTAAAGTTTTTTTTAAATTTTTTAATTCTAACGTACCCAATATAATTGTCATATAAGGTTTTTATTTTTAAAAATTTTTTAAATTTTTTAATAATTTTAAATTTTTCTCCATATAACATTTGTGTTGATAAAGGTGATTTTAAGGATCTATTCTTATAAACGTTGAGAATTAAGTTTGTATTTATCATTTTTTAATTTTTTACTGGAGCAACTTTTGCTAACCAAATAATTAATAGTAAAACTGGTAAACCAAGTAAAGCTGTAACACAAAAGAAATTTCCGTAACCCATAACATCGACCCAACTACCAGAATATCCCGCTATAAACTTTGGAATAAAAAGCATTAAAGAACTAAAAAGTGCATATTGTGTTGCGGTAAATTTTACCGAAGTTAAGCCAGATAAATAAACAACAAAAGCAGCACCAGCAAAGCCACTTGATATATTATCAGCAGTAATTACGGTTATTAAAAAAGAAATATTTGCTTCTGATACAGCCAACCACGCAAATAGAAGATTGCTTGAAGCTGCAATTAGCGCTCCTAAAAAAAGAGCTTTCATGGTTCCAAATCTTAAAGCAAAAAAACCTCCTAAAAAACCACCAAGTATTGTCGCGAATACACCAAAAAACTTTGAGTAGGTCGCAATTTCTTTTACATCAAATCCTTTTTCAAGATAAAATATATTTGCCACAACTCCCATTACTACATCGGCAATACGATATAGGCCAATTAACACCAGTATTGAAATAGCAAATTTTCCGTATCTTTTTATAAAATTAATAATTGGATTTAAGTATATCTTTTTTACTTTTTCTTTAGAAAGAAATTTTAAATTTATAAATATTAACATTATAAGTGTCATCAATAAAAAACATAAACAAATTCTAAATGTTGCAAATAAGAATTTTTTAAAAATATCATCAGAACTAAAAGGGTTTTCTATTTGTGAATATAAGAATATAAAGCTAACAATCGCGAATAAGATAACTAGTAAAAATCTTACATGTTCGTTATTTTTAGAAATATTATTTCTTTTTACGTTTGGTTCACGTGATAATAGAGTTGTCGAAATTCCAATAAACATTAAAAAACCCATGGTAATATAAACAATCATCCAAACAGATTGTTTATAAACTTCTACTCCCAAATATGATGCTAGCCATAAACTTCCAGCTCCACCCACTAACATTGCCAGTCTATATCCCGCTATGTACATTGAAGACAAAGGACCTTGATAATTTTGTGGAGCACTTTCTATCCTGTACGCATCAATTACTATATCTTGAGTAGCACTAAAAATAGCTAAAGATGTTATAGCAGCTGCGGTTAAAAAAATATTTTGCGAAGGGTCTGTTAATGAAGTTGCTAACAGGCTTAACAATATCATGATCTGTGAAAAAAGAAGCCAACTTCTACGTCGTCCTAGTTTTTCTAAAAATGGAATTTTAAAATTATCTACAAGTGGTGACCACAAATACTTAAAAGCATACGCAAATCCTGCCCAACTAAATAGTGTAACTGTACTTCTGTTTAGGCCAGCTTTATGTAGCCATACAGACAAAGTTGAAAAAACTAATAAAATTGGTAGCCCTGATGAAAATCCTAAAAATAGTAACTTTAAAACTTTTTTTTCTAAAAATATTGATATTTTTTTTTTATTCAATTTAATTTCTCCAAAAAGAAGGTAAGAATAAAACTAGTATTGCAAACAACTCTAGTCTCCCCAAAATCATTGCCAAACTCAATATCCATTTTGAAATATCAGGTAACAATGAAAAGTTTCCATTAGGACCTATAAGACTTCCAAGACCGGGGCCTACATTTGAAATAGATGTAGCGGCACCAGAAATGGAAGTAACAAAATCCAAACCACTTAGCGATAAAAGTGCAGTTATAATAAAAAAGATTGCCACATAGAGATAAATAAAAGAAATTATAGAAGACATGAATTTATCATCCACATTGTTATTGTCATACTTAATTACAAAAACACCCCTAGGATAAATTATTTTTTTTAATTGATTTATTATAAATGCATATAATATTTGAATTCTAAATATTTTAATTCCACATGCAGTTGAGCCAGCACAACCACCAATAAACATCAAAATAAGAAAAAAAATTAGCGGAAAACTTCCCCAATTGTCAAATTCATGAGTTACGTAGCCTGTTCCTGTTAAAATTGAAACAACATTGAAAGAAATTTGTCTGATAATTTTTGTAGAAATAGATTCATTTTTAAAAATTAGATAAATAGAAAGAATGATAATTGAAATTAAAATTATTTTCAAAAAAGATCTTATTTGAGAATCTGATATAAAAATTTTTTTATTTCCATTTAAAAATTTAATATATGTAATAAAAGGTATGCTGCCCAAAACAATAAATATCATCGCTGTAATTTCAATGTTTGCGCTATTAAAATATCCTATTGACTCATTGTAATTTGAAAATCCGCCTGTAGCGATAGTAGTCATTGAATGTGTTAAACTATCAAAATAGCCCATTCCAAATATTTTATAAAAAGTGGCACAGAAAAAAGTTAAAATTAAATATATTATAATAAGTCTTAAGGATATTTCTTTGGATTTAGGTAATATTTTTTCAGATGCATCGTTACTTGAAATTTTAAATAGTTGCATGCCTCCAACATTCATAATTGGCATCAAGGTTATTGCCATAACGATAATACCAATACCACCTAACCATTGCAGAATTGCTCTCCAAACAAGTATACTTTTAGGGCCATCATTTAGATTTGTTATTATAGTTGAACCAGTAGTTGTTATGCCTGACATACTTTCAAAAAAGGCATCAGTAACACTTAGTTGCAATGTAGAAAAAATAAAAGGCAATGATCCAAAAACTGCTATACTTAACCAAGATAAAGCCGTTAATAAAAATGCTTGTTGTAAGTTTAATTTTTTTTGATGATCTAAATTGGATAAAGAAAATAGCACACCAAAAACAATAGTTATAATACCAGCACCAATAAATGATGAGTCTAATTCATTAAATATTATCTGAAATATAATTGGAATAATCATAGAAATTCCAAGTATAATTTGTAGGACTCCTAATGTGAAAAAAACAGTTTTATAATTAGGCATTTTTAAAGAACATTATTTTATGGTAAATAAATTTCAACTCTATAAGAATTAATAAAAACGCCAAAAATAAGATATATTATTAAAAATTGTGATTGAAAAAATTAATTTAGACAAAACCAATGCCTGGCCTTTTGTAGAGGCCAAAAAAATATTACGTGAAAGAAAAAAAGCAATAGAAAAAAAAGGTAAAATTATTTTACAAACAGGATATGGTCCTAGTGGACTCCCACATATAGGTACCTTTGGTGAAGTTGCAAGAACTACAATGGTTGTTAATGCCTTGAATCATCTTATAGATTTACCAAAAGAAATAATTACATTTTCCGATGATATGGATGGACTAAGAAAGGTTCCGGACAACATTCCTAACCAGAACATATTAAGCAAAAATTTGCATAAACCTCTTACATCAATTGCAGATCCTTTTAAAAAATATAAAAGTTTTGGAGAACATAATAACGAGATGCTAAAAAAATTTTTAGATAAATTTAAATTTAAATATAATTTTAAAAGCTCAACATTTTTATATAAGTCCGGTTTTTTTAATTCAACTTTACAAATAATTTTAGAAAATTATCAGGGCATTATGGATATTATTTTGCCAACTTTAGGCAAAGAACGTCAAAAGACGTATAGTCCTTTTTTACCTATATGTCCAGAAACTGGAATTGTCCTAGAAATTCCTGTTTTAGAAATTTTAAAAGAAAAATCAAAAATAATTTTTGACAATAATGGAAAAAAACTTGAAGCAAATATTTTAGATGGAAATTGTAAATTACAATGGAAAGTAGATTGGGCAATGAGATGGTATGCTTTAGATATTGACTTTGAAATGTATGGAAAAGACTTAATTGAAAGTGCAATTTTATCTTCAAAAATAATAAAATTACTTGGGAAAAATAATCCATCGGGTTTTGCTTACGAACTTTTTTTGGATGAAAAAGGAGAAAAAATCTCTAAATCAAAAGGAAATGGAATTACAATTGAACAGTGGCTTGAATATGCATCTCCCGAAAGTCTTTCTTTGTACATGTATCAAAATCCGAAAAGAGCAAAAAAATTATATAAAGAAATTGTACCCAAGGCAGTAGATGAATATTTAGATTTTGTTCAAAAGAGCAAATCACAAAATGAATTACAGCTTTTATTAAATCCAGCTTGGCATGTACACAACGGCCAAATACCAAAAGAAGATTTAATAATGACATTTTCAATGTTGTTAAACTTGGTTGAAGCCAGCAATGCCGAAACTAAAGAACTTCTTTGGAAGTTTGTAAAAAAATACAAAAAAAATATAAATGAGAAAAAATATCCTACCTTTGACAGTTTAATTAGTTATGCGATTAAATATTTTAATGAGGTTATTAAATTGAAAAAAAAATACAAAAAACCTAGTGGTAATGAAAAAAAAGCACTAAAAGCCTTAATTGCAACATTAGAAAAGTGTAACGATGAAATGTCTCCAGAAGATATACAAACTTTAATTTATTCAACTGGAAAAGAAAATGGATATGCTGACAATTTAAGAGAGTGGTTTAAGTTGATATATGAGGTAGTTTTTGGAGATGAAAATGGACCAAGAATGGGTTTTTTCATTAGTTTTTTTGGAGTAAATGAAACTAAACAACTTATAAATGATAAAATAAAATAATGTTTTCAAAATTCAGAAACTTAATCTTTAAGATTGACCCTGAAATAGCTCACAATTTAGCAATTAAATCCTTAAAACTTAACTTCGCTACAAACATTTTTAATGAGAACAAAAAAGATCCAATGTTTGAAACAACATTGTTTGGAAAAAAATTAGATAATCCAATAGGATTAGCGGCAGGTTTTGATAAGAATGCAGAAGTTTATAATTCAATATTTAAGTTAGGATTTGGTTTTGTTGAAGTTGGAACGGTAACACCCTTAAAACAATATGGAAACCCAAAACCAAGAATTTTTAGATTGGTTGAAGATCAAGCCCTTATTAACAGATTAGGTTTTAATAATTTGGGAGCAGAAAATATTAGTTCGAGAATTCGTTCAAATAAACCCAATGGCTTAATAGGTATAAATTTAGGACCAAATAAAGATACACAAGACAGGTTAAATGATTATTTAATTGGGCTTAGAACATTTCATGATATAGCAGACTATATAACAATTAACATTTCATCACCAAATACTGAAAATTTAAGAGAGCTTCATGAAGAAAACAAATTTGATCAATTAATGACTTTAATATTTAACGAAAAAGAAAAATTAAATTCGGATATACCAATTGTAGTAAAAATTTCTCCAGATGTTAAAGAAAACCAAATAGAAAAAATAATTTCAATATTAATTAGTCACAAAGTTGCAGCTATAATTATTTCAAATACAACAGAAAACAATAGAGATAATTTAAAAGATATATCTCGACATCAAAAAGGTGGATTGTCAGGCAAACCTCTAGAACTCAAATCAAATTTATTAATTAAAAAATTTTATAGTTTTTTAAATGGAAAAATTGACATTATAGGTGTTGGGGGCATAGACTCAGGAAAAAGTGCATATGACAAGCTTTTGGCAGGCGCAAGCTTTTTACAACTTTACACAGGGATGGTTTACCAGGGCCCTAATATTATTAGTAAAATTAAAAAAGAACTTAAACAAATATTAATTGATAAGAAGATCAAAAATTTCAAAGAAATCATTGGCAAGAATGATTATTAATTTAATAAACTTGACCTTGCTAACGACCCATCTTATATAGTCATTTATTAATTATGACAAAAAAATGTGAACTAACTGGAAAAAATCCACTTAAAGGCCATAAGGTAAGCCATGCAAATAATAAGACCAAAAGAAGATTTTTGCCAAATTTAAAAAAAGTAAATTTTAAAAGTGATATTTTAAATAGAAAAATGAAGCTCACAGTTTCAAATGCGGGGGTTAGATCGGTAGATAAAAAGGGAACTTTTGATTTATTTCTAAAAACTGCAAAAAATAAAAATCTTTCTCCAAGATTAAAAAAAATTAAAAGAACCTTATTAGCCAAATCAGCGTAATGAATAGACTATTCATTTTGCTCTCATTTTTAATGGGAGTAATAGTTTTAGCATCAAACTATTTAGTTCAATTTCCATTTAAACTTTTTGGTTTAGAGGAAATATTAACTTATGGCGCATTTAGTTATCCAATATCTTTTTTAATTACAGACTTAGCGAATAGATCTTACGGAAAAATAATTGCTAGAAAAATTGTATATATTGGTTTTACTGTGGGCATTTTATTTAGTTTAGTCGCATTTTTTTATGATCTAATTTCAATTAGGATTGCAGTTGGTTCTGGAACTGCGTTTATAACTGCACAATTATTAGATGTACAAATATTTGATAAATTAAGAAGAAACAAATGGTTTATAGCTCCATTAACATCTTCTTTTGTAAGTTCAATAATTGATACATTTTTATTTTTTTCAATTTCATTTTATGGAACAGGTATAAATTGGATAACATTATCTTTTGGAGATTTAGTAGTTAAGATATTTGTAGCATTATTAATGCTAATTCCATTCAGATTGTTGTTGGGCGTTGTCAAAGCTTCTTAAATAAAAATTTATAGGATATGATTTTATAGACCAACTTAGCAACTAAGAAATTATATGAGCTGAATCCTTTTATAGGTGCAAGTTCATTTATATCTGCTCCAACAATATTTGAGTTTTTTGTTGCGATTTTTATAATATTTAATGTTTCTTCCCAGAACAATCCCCCTGGTTCCGGTGTACCAGTTGCAGGCATTATGCTTGAATCTAAACCATCTACATCAAATGTTAAATAAACATTTTTATTCTTTATCATTTTTTTAAATTTATTTAAATTCCATCTCGCCTTATCTTTTGCCCAAAATATACTTATTCTTGATTGATTTTTTTTCAAAAAAGGTATTTCATTTTTGGAAATGTTTCTTATTCCAAATGAAATTACTGATACATTTTTATAATCTAAGCATCTTTTTATTGCGGAAGCGTGTGAAAATTTTTCACCATTATAACTTTCTCTTAGGTCAGCATGCGCATCAAAATGCAATAAACATAGTTTTTTATACTTTTTTACAAATGGACTAATACATCCGGGTGTAATTGAGTGTTCCCCCCCAAGAGTTAAAGAAAAAAGTTTTTTATTAAGAATCTCTTTATTTATATCTGATATTTTTTTTAATGCTTTTTTGATATTTTTATCAATTTTAAAAGGTCTTAAAGTTTTGATTCCTATTTTTTTGTATGGTTCACAATTTAGCTCCTCGTCGTATAGTTCAACTTGATGAGATGCTTTAATTATTTCTTTTGGTCCATTCTTGGTACCTCTGCCATAACTTACAGTTTTTTCTAAACCAAAAGGAACAACTACTACCTTTTCTTTAAAATTGAATTTATTATCAATTCCTAAAAAACCATTTTTATTAGATAGATATTTCAATTTTACCCAAATATTTTTGAAAAATTTTTTCTAGTTCTATTTTTCCAATAACCTTTGTGATATGCGTCACTAGCAATTAAAGGCAAAACTGTAGTTGCTTCGGCAAAAACCATTTGTTCTTTAGTTACATCTACTTTCCCCCATGAACTAGCCTCTTTTAATGTAGAGCTGCTGCAAGCTCCATCCCTGGAGTCCGCCACTGTAATTTGGATGGCATATTTGTGCATATCTACTTCTTTACCTAAAAGTTCAGCACATATCACCGTGTCTTGAATGAAATTTTTTGGCACTCCACCACCTATCATAAATAGACCAGATCCTTTTGATTTGATTTTTATTTCAGTTAATTCTCTAAATTCTCTAATTGAATCAATGGTTACATGTTTTTTTGGATTTTTTTCTTGGTGCATAACAAGACCAAATCCTGCGCTAGAGTCTGTAAAAGCAGGACAAAATATAGGAACGTTATTGTCATAAGATACTTCAATTAATGACTCTTTTTTTTTTGAGTTTTTTTTTAGGAATTTTCCTATTTCTTTAATGAATTCCCGTGATGTATAGCTTCGCGGCTCTAAATTGTTTGCAATTTCGCAGATTTTTTTATCACACATCTGTAACTCATCTTCATCAATATAAGTATCATAAATTCTATCTATGTAGTTTTTTCGTAACTCAGTGTCATCTTGGAATTGAGAACCTTGATAGTGTTTAAATCCTAAAGCTTCAAAAAAATCCATGTCTATTATTGATGCTCCAGTAGCTATAATTGCGTCAACCATATTATATTTAACTAAATCTTTATAAATGTTCATACAGCCACCCGCAGACGTAGATCCTGCAAGAGTTAAAAAAATTGTACAATTTTTATCTTTTATCATCTCATTATATATGTTTGCAGCATTTGCAGTTTCTCTTGAGACAAAAGACATTTTTTCCATTGAAGAAATAATTTTTCTAGAGTCAAATGAAGTTATGTCAATGTGTTCAACCTGTTTTTTTAGGAAGTCTTTTTTACTGTTATGACCGATATTTTTTTTGTGAGACATTAAGCAACAAGAAATGCTTTATAAGCTTCTTTGCCATACATACTCATAATTGGTTTATCTTCAACTTCAAAAATTTTATCAGAGTAAAAACCATTAAATTGAGTTCTAAAGGTTAGGCCATAAGCTCCTAGCTGGCCTAATTCAATATAATCATTTTCTTTAATGTTATTAGGAAGGATAAAAGGCCCTTTCATATAATCCATGCTATCACATGTTGGTCCATAAAAATCAAATGATGTTAATTTTTTTGAGATAATTCTGCCATTAGTAATTAAACGCGAAGGATAAACAATATTAGGAACACCTGCATCAAAAAGTGTTCCATAAGTACCATCATTGATATAAAGCTTTTGTTTTTTTCTTAGATTAACTCTTACAATTGTTGAGCCACTTTCAGCAACAATTGCCCTGCCTGGTTCACAAACAATTTCGGGAAGTTTTTCTAATTTTAAATTCTCTAAGCTTTTTTTAATTTCTTCAAAGTAACTATCTAAAGACTGTGGCACAAGATCAGGATAAATAGTAGGGAAGCCTCCACCAATATTTATATAATCAGGAAGAATTTTTGTCTTTTTAATTATATAACCAATTTCTCCAATTCCTTTTGTATACGAAATTGGATGCATACATTGTGAACCTACATGAAAACTTAAACCAATTTTTTTTGCATATTGTTTTGTTAATCTAAATAAACCAAGTGCTTCAGAATTTAGTGCGCCAAATTTTTTTGATAAATCTATTTCTGCATGTTCATTAGATACCGAAATCCTCACAAATAATTCCAGATCTTTAGCATGATTAGTTGATTCAATTATCTTTATTAATTCATCTTTTGTATCTAATGAAAATGTTTTAATATTGTATTTAAAATATGCCTCTTTTATGCTCTCTCTGCTTTTTACAGTATGCATAAATGAACATTTTGCTTTAGGGCTAATTTTTTTTATATCTTTAATTTCTTTTATTGAAGCAACATCAAAATTATTAATACCAGTTTGTAAAATTGTTTTTAATACTTCTGGATGTGGATTTGTTTTCACTGCGTATAGAATTTTTCCAGGAAATTTATTTTGAAAAGCTTTGGCCGCAGCTTGTATCGAGTTTTTTCTGATACAATAAACAGGCTCTATCGGTCTTAGTTGACTTACAAGTTCGTCAACGTTCTTAAATTTTTGCATCTCATATGCCCCCAAAAAAAATTTAACAAAAAAAGTATTTTAGAATATCTAAAAACTTTATATTTTCCGTGAATTAAGCCAATACTTAGTCAATGTAAAGCAAATAATATGTGTTGAATTTAAGTAATTAACAACCATATAAGAGGCATGACTGAGGCCTTAGATAAAGCAGATAAAATAAGGACATTTAACGAAAAATCATTACTAATTGTTGACGACGATAATCCCTTTAGAGAAAGACTCTCTAGAGCGATGGAAAAAAAAGGATTTATTGTTTCTCAAGCTGAGAGTGTAAAAAATGCAATCAATGCTGTTAGAGTAAAAAAACCAGCTTTTGTAGTGGTTGATCTTAGGTTAAGTGACGGAAATGGACTAGAGATTGTAAAAGAAATTAATAATTTAGAATTAAAAAGTAGAGTCGTGATGCTTACTGGGTATGGAAATATTCCAACAGCAGTAGCTGCAATTAAACAAGGTGCAATAGATTATTTAGCTAAACCAGCCGATGCAGATGATGTTGAAAAAGCACTTTTGGCAGATCCAGATAAAAAACCACAACCACCAGAAAATCCAATGTCAGCTGACAGGGTTAAGTGGGAACACATTCATAGAGTTTTTGAGCTATGCAATAGAAATGTATCAGAAACAGCCAGGCGTCTTAAAATGCACAGAAGAACTCTTCAAAGAATATTATCTAAAAGATCGCCTAGATAAATTTTCTGAATCTAATAATTTTTTTTGTTAAAACTGTTAACAAAGAAATTTTAAATAATTCTGCTAGTAAAAATGGTATTACTCCAAGTTGAAGCAAAGGCTTATCCCAACCTATTAAATTTCCAAGCCACAAAATTCCAAGAACATAAATTATTGAAACCGATAAAATTAATTTTAGAAAAACAGAAAACATGTTAGTTTTCAAGTTCAAATAGCCAGCAATAAAAGTTGCAAATAAAAATCCAATTAAATATCCCATTGTTGGACCTGTAAAATAAACAAATCCCATCCCTTTTTCTGG
>CACIPW010000002.1 GCA_902588635.1 uncultured Pelagibacteraceae bacterium
ATGGTAAATCGTCACCTACCGATCCTTTTCCAAAAGTTTTTTTTGCAGTTTCTTCTGCTTTATGAGCTGCTTTTTTTCCATGTAGCATAGAAGTAGCTTCATTTGCTAATAGTATTTTTAGATCATTGATGTTTTTATTCTTAATTTTTTCGATTTTATCTAAATTAATATCCGTAAACATTTTAATAAATTTTAATACATCTCTATCATCTGTATTTCTCCAAAATTGCCAATAGTCATAAGATGATAATAGCTTTTCATCTAACCATACTGCGCCTTTTTCAGTTTTACCCATTTTGGCACCAGATGCCAAAGTGATTAATGATGTAGTTAATCCAAAAACTTGTTTACTTGAATATCTTTTAATTAATTCTACTCCATTAACAATATTTCCCCATTGGTCAGAGCCACCGATTTGCATCAAACAGTTCTTTGTTTTGTTTAATTCTAAAAAGTCATATGCTTGCAAAATCATATAATTAAACTCCATGTAACTTAATGATTGTTCCCTATCTAAACGCAATTTAACACTATCAAAACTTAACATTTTGTTAATTGTAAAATGTTTTCCAATATCTCTTAAAAATTTTATATAATTAAGTTTACCGAGCCACTTGTAATTATTAACAAAAATAGGTTTAGTTTTAGGATTATTTGTTTTTAAATATATTTTAAAAATCTTTTCAATATTTTTGATATTTTTTTCAATTTCTTTTTCTGATAAGATTTTTCTAGTTTCATCTTTTCCAGATGGGTCACCAATTCTTGTTGTTCCTCCTCCAAGTAAAACTATTGGCTGGTGTCCATATTTTTGGAGCATTCTAAGACACATTATTTGCAATAAGCTACCCACGTGCAGACTAGATGCGGTGCAATCAAAACCAATATATGCTCTGATTTTCTTCTTATTCATCAACATCTCCAATTCATTAGAATTAGTACATTGATTAAAATAATCTCTTTGCTTAAATTCGGATAAGAATGAATTTTCCATATTTTTTAAAAACAGTGTAGAATCAATATACTTTATTTGAATTAATTAAAAAATATATATGAGTAAAAGTTTTTATAGTCTAGGTTTAATGAGCGGAACATCAATGGATGGAGTAGATGTTTCAATTATAAATTCTGATGGTAGTGCTAAATTTAAAGGAATTTTAAACAAATATTTTGAATATAGTGAAGATCTTCACAAAAACCTCATAAGTAGTAGGGATAAAATTAATAGTTCTAAAGACCTTAAAGTACACTCAAAAGAACTAGATTTTCTTCAAAAAGAAATCACTTTGTTTCATTCTAAAGCAGTCAATGAAGTAGTTAAAGAAATTGATTTTAACATAGATATTATTGGTTTTCACGGACAAACAATTTTTCATAATGCAGGTGAAAGAATTTCAAGACAGCTAGGAGATGGAAATCTGCTGTCTCAATTAGTAAAAAAAAAAGTTGTTTATGATTTTAGGCAAAATGATTTAAAAAATGGGGGACAAGGGGCACCGCTAGCGCCAATATTTCATAAAATAATTTCAAAAGAAATCAAAATTGATCCGCCACTTTGTATATTAAATTTAGGAGGCATTGCAAACATAACAGCTATTGAGTCTGATGAAGATTTAACTTTAGTGAGTTGTGATATTGGACCAGGAAATTGCTTGATAGATGAGTGGGTTCGAAAAAATGCTGGAAAAAAATATGATAAAGATGGATTAATTGCAAAATTAGGTAAAATAAATGCAGCAATTTTAAATCAGGCTTTAGATAACAATGAAAGCTTAATAACAAAAAACATTCTTTCTTACGATGCTAAAGATTTTGATTTAAATTTTGTTCGTGGACTTTCTTTGGAAGATGGTGCTGCAACTATAACTGAATTCACAGGTTCAGTACTAGGGGAAGGTATTTTAAATTTTTTTAAAAAATTAGGCAATAAACCCAAGAAGATTTTAGTTTGTGGAGGTGGAAGGAAGAATCTTACATTAATACAATCTATTAAAGAAAAATTAGTAGAAAAAAGTACAATAGAAAATATTGATAAATATGGACTAGATGGTGATTTTATAGAGTCCCAAGCTTTTGCCTATTTAGCTATAAGATCTTTTCTTAAACTTCCAATTTCTTTCCCTAAAACAACCGGGTGTAAAGAGCCATCAACTGGTGGTGTATTGGTTCAAAATTTTTAAAAAAAAAGCGCATAGTTTTTCAACATATGCGCTTTAATTTTTATTAATTTTTTATCCCTTAACTACTTCTCTAGTATTGGCGTTAAAAGATTGTTTAAATGGAATATCAACTACCACTGCATCAACAGGCGTTCCTGGAGTATCAGAATATTTAGCAGGCAAATGGACTTTATATTTAGTTCCAACTTTACCTTTAGGAAAACCATTTGCATTTAGCGTTCCATCAAATGGAACATATCCCATTGCTATATTTTGTTTTTTCTCAGGGTGATACCAAGGAGATGTGATAAATCCAACTGGATCTCCACCATCTGCATTTGAGATTAACCAAAAATCAGGAGCGTACTCTTCAATCGGTTTTCCACCTAACTCAAGTCCAACTAATTGAAGTTTGTAAGGTTTTTTACCAGCTTTAATTTCGGCTCTCATTTTTTCTAAAACGGCTTTACCAACATAATCAGTTTTTTTATTCCATTCACCTTTACCAGACAAAGAAACTTGATAACCAAGATTACATTGAAAAGGATTATGTTCTGTATCCATATCTTGACCCCAAGATAGAATTCCAGCTTGTATTCTTCTATGGTGAGCAGGTGCAATTACCATCAGCTTATGTTTTTTTCCTGCTTCAAGAACAGCGTTCCACATATCTTCAGCATACAAAGTTGCATTTCTTAAATATATTTCATAACCAGCTTCTCCAGAAAAACCAGATTGAGAAATCACACAACTTCTTCCTGCAACTTTTACTTCGGCTAAACCATAAAAAGGCATATTATCCAAATCTACTTGATCACCAAGTAAATCTTTCATTAAAGCTTTTGATTTAGGACCTTGAATTTGCACTGGGCACGCGTCAATTTCTTCTACCCTACAATTAAATCTTCCATCAGCATTAACACCTTGTAGATACATACCAATATCAGAGTCTGAAAGTGAAAACCAAAATTCATCTTTGGAAATTCTAAGAAGAATTGGATCGTTTAAAACTCCACCATATTGATTACACAAAATTACATATCTTGCTCTCATTGGTGAAATTTTACTTGCATCTCTAGTTATTACATAGTCAGTAAATTTTTCTGCATCTGGACCTTTAACTCTAATTTGTCTTTCAACAGCAACATTCCACATTGTTACATGATTAACAATTGCATCATATTCCACCATAGCTCCGCCATCTTCTGGTTTTACATAGCCTCTTGGATGGTAAATTCGATTATAAACAGTTGCTCTCCAACAACCTGCTTGCATTGATAAATGCCAGTATGGTGACTTTCTTACTCTTGTTGAAATCAACATTTCAACTTTTGTAGGCCCACTTTGTCTTAAATTATATGGAACTTCACGATCAGATTGATCAACTGAAGTTACATGTTTTAGTTTAGTATAGTCAAATTCATTAGACATATTTGTTCTCCATCAACCACTTGTTAGTTTCCTTCAAGCCGCCGAATGTATAAATGTGGAAGAAATCAGTATGCGATTTAACTTTCCCAATTAAATCATTTGGGTCTCTAGGTTTCATTAAATCTAAAGCCTTAGTAAAATTAGATTTAAGAAAGTTTAAGGAATTTTTTGCACCAACAATATTAGCAAATTTAATTAAGCTAGTTATTTTAAGTGGCCCAGTAATTCCAACATGGACTGGTATTGTTTGTTTAGAAATAAAATCTATGATTGGCTGAGGATCCAATAACCATTGGGTTACTATATAATCAGCATAAGGCTTTTTATCTTTCATAGCTTTTTCTAATTTGGAATCGGATATATCAGGACTCCCCTCAGGATGTCCAGCGATTCCTATCTTCATATGCTCAAAATAACCTGTCTCTAAAATTTGAATTGAGCTGTCAAAATTTCCAATGGGCTCTCGGCTTCCCCCAATAACCAAGACCTGTTTAACCCCCACGTCTTTACATCTAGAAACATACTCTTTAAGCTGAATATCATTTTCAATAGACCTAGCAGGAAAATGAGGTATTGGATTTAGACCTTTTTTTACCAATTTAGCAGCTTGTTCAGCGGTCTCTTTATAGTCACCACCTGGGAGCATAGTTACATATACATCCTTCAAAGCTGGCAAGGTATCTAGGTCAGTTTTAGGTCCAATTTCCAAAGAAAAATTCATTACGGGATATTTATTTATTTTAAAATATCTGTCTATAAAAATCGGGCTTTAGAGAGAAGAAGGTTATCTTTTTATCCCTCTATGCTTTTGTATTCTTCGACCATATTCTTGGGTGATTCTATCAAAGATGATAGCTAGAGCTACAATAGCCAACCCATTAAACAATCCTAAAGCTAAATATTGGTTTGATATGGCTCTTAGAATTGGAACACCCAAACCTTTAACCCCAATCATAGATGCTATAACAACCATAGCTAATGCCATCATTATAGTTTGGTTTACACCAGCAAAAACCGTTGGAAGAGCTAAAGGTATTTGTACAGTTTTTAATTTTTGTAATTTGGTTGCACCAAAAGCTTCACTTGCTTCTATTGTTTCTTTATCGACTTCTCTTATTCCTAAATTTGTTAATCTTATAACTGGCGGTATAGCGTATATACAAACAGCAATTAAACCAGGAATTTTACCAATACCAAGTAGCATCAATATAGGAATTAAATAAACAAAACTAGGAATTGTTTGCATCATATCTAAAACAGGAAGCATTCCTTTTTCAACTCTGTCAGACCTTGCCATTAGTACACCTATTGGTATTCCAACAGTTATACACATAATTGTACAAACTGTTATGATTGCTACTGTTGCCATGCAATCTTTCCACATACCAAAGTATCCTATCAACATAAAAGCAATTATACTTCCAGCTACAAGTTTCCAACTTCTTGAACCTAACCAAGCTAATGCACCAAGTATTAATAATATTATTGGCCAAGGTGTGGCTAATAGTAATTTTTCTAACTTGATTAAAAAAAATAACAATGGATCAAAAAAAGCTTCTATACTATCACCGTAAGCTCTAGAAAATTCTCTAAAAGTATGATCAATCCCTTTTCTTAATTCCATTAGGGAGGTACGTTCCATTACGGGAAATTTTGTTAAAAATTCCATTTAATTTCTAAAAAAAATTAACGAGCCTATAATTAAATAGGCTCGTTAAATAAATTATATATTAAAGACCAGCTTTAATTTTTTTCTTAGCAGCTCCAGATACCCATTTACCCCAAACACCTTCGTGTTTTTGTAAAAACTCAATTGCTGCGTCTGAACCCTTAGCTTGATTGTCAGCCATGTATACAAGCATTCCATTCATTACTTCACCTGGATAAGTACGCTTTTTAACATATTTTAAAGCGTCTTTTCCTCCAGTTTTAGCAAAGTTTGCTGTAACGATAGAGTTAACTTCAGATTTAGTCCATGCAGTTGGTTGTGGATCCGCACAATCTTGTTCAGCTAAAGTTATACAGTTATCCCAGTTGTCTCTGCTGTGAAACTTCACACCAAAATCTACAGGAATTAAACCATATTTTCCAACCATTGAAGTTGGGTTCCAATAGTAACCAAACCAAGGACTTCCAGAGTCAGCTGCTTTAGATATTGTACCATCTAAACCTGCTGCAGAACCTGGATCAATTAGTACCCATCCTTTTTTTTCCATTTCGAAAGCTCTAAAAAGGTTTGCGTTAGCTAATTGACATCCCCATCCAGCTGGACAACCAACAAAAGCTCCTTTTGAAGGATCTTCTTTTGATGGAAACCACTCAGGGTGTTCTAAAATTTCCATAGCTGTCATACCTTTTATTTCAGGAATCTTTTCAACAGTTCCTGGAGTTATCCACCAACCTTCACCAAGGCCAGTAATAGGTGCTTTGTTAGCTATGATTAATCTTTTTTCTGAAACAGCTTTTTTCAGAGGTGTATAAACAGCATTCGCCCATTGTTCAGGGTTCATGTCTGGCTCACCTTTTTCATCCATAGATGTAAAAGTAGGCATAGTTGCTCCTGGTATAAGTTCAACCTCACAACCATAACCTTTTTCTAGGATTATTTTGTCTACGTTCGCCATCAATTCGGCAGAAGCCCAGTTTTGTTCAGCGATAACTAATTTTCCACATCCTGCATTAGCAACTCCACTAAAAGAAGTGAAACCTAATAATACAAGTGCAGAAAAAATTATATTTCTTATTTTCATTTTTTCCCCTTAATTAATTAAAGTTGTGGATCAAAACATAATGGGTAAAAAAAAGCAAATTTGTTTCAACTTATAGTTGTACATAAAATGTTTTTGCAAAGATTTTAATTAAAATATAAGATTCATTTATGTCCAAAGGGGCTTATAAGTTTATAAAAGAATTTATTGTGGTTGGCTATTCTCGTTTCGATCACATTTATTTAAGTAGATTTTTTTACCATTTTCATTCGAATTTTATCCAGAGAATTTAAATTTTTTAAAAAATAAAAAAAACTAAAAAATTTAAAAGGAGAAAATTATGACAAAAGATTTAACAACAAGATTAAACGAAGGACCTGTTCTTTGTGCGGAAGGATATTTGTTTGCAATGGAAAGAAGAGGGTATTTGCAAGCTGGAGCGTTTGTACCCGAAGTAGTATTGGAACATCCTGATGTACTATCTCAACTTCATAGAGAGTTTATAAGGTCTGGATCGGATGTAATACAAGCATTTACTTATTATGGGCATCGTGAAAAATTACGAATAATTGGTAAAGAACAATTGCTAGAACCACTTCAGAAAAACGCACTTCAAATTGCTAAAGATTCTAAAAAAGAATTTAAGGACTTAGACTTATTGGTTTGTGGTGATGTTGCTAATACAAATATTTATGATCCTAATGACAAGAAAAGTAATATTGAATGTCAAAAAATGTTTGAGGAACAAGTTGGATGGGCCAAAGAAGCGGGTGTTGATTTTATAGTTGCTGAAACAATTACTTGGGTGGAAGAAATGAAAATTGCACTCAAGGCTATAAAGGATGCTGGTTTAATTGCTGTTTGTAACTACGCATTTAGAAGAGACGGAAAGACTAGAGACGGTTATTCACCTGGAGATGCATGTAAAATTCTAGAAGACAATGGTGCTGATGTTGTTGGGTTAAATTGTTTCAGAGGACCAAAAATGACAATGAAACTTTTACCCGAGATAAGAAAAGCAGTTTCATGTCATGTTGCAGCTTTACCAGTGCCTTATAGGACCACAGAAAAAGACCCAGGTTTTTTAAATCAAGTAGACGAAGGATGTGATTGTATACCAGGTGGAAATGCTTTTCCTGTAGCATTGGACAACTTATATTGTAACAGATTTGAAATGGCTGAGTTTGCAAAAGAATGTGCAGATAAAAAAATAAACTTTATCGGAATTTGTTGTGGTGCGGAACCTCATCATGTTCGTGAAATGGCTGTTGCTTTAGGAAGAAAACCTATTTCTTATAAGTATTATCCTGATATGAGCAAACACTATGCTCATGGTTCAGATGAAACTTTAAAAAAACTCAACACCGACGCCGCTAAAACTCTATAAAATAAAATGGAGAAGCATGCCAAGGTAGTAGTTATAGGTGGAGGGGTAGTTGGTTGCTCTATACTTTTTCATTTAGCAAAATTTGGGTTAAAAGATTGCATTTTACTTGAAAGAAACGAATTAACCTCAGGTTCATCTTGGCATGCAGCTGGATCAGTTCATGCAATATCTTCTGATCCAAATATCTCTAAATTAATGGCATATACCATTAATCTTTATAAAGAGATTGAGAAAACATCAGGACAATCTGTTGGTTTTAAACCTAGCGGGGGATTTTATTTAGCTTCTAATGAAATCTGGGCTGATTATTTAAAGAGAGAAAGATCTAAAGCAAGATATATGGGTCTTGATCAAGAGTTTATTTCTTTAGAGGAAGTAAAAAAGAAACATCCTTTAATAGATCCAAAGCATTACATTTCTGCATTATGGGATCCAATTGATGGAGAAGTAGATCCATCTGGCGTTACGTATGCTTATGCTAAATCTGCAAAAGTCCATGGAGCAAAATATTATACACACACACCAGTGATTGAAACAAATCAAAAAAAAGATGGAACATGGGAAGTGGTAACTAAAAAAGGAAACATTAAAGCGGAGATAGTTATTAATGCTGGTGGTTTGTGGGCAAGAGAGGTTGGTAAGCTAGCAGGAGTAAATTTACCAGTTCAACCAATGGAACATCATTATTTAATTACAGAAACTATTCCTGAAATTGAGGAAAGGAAAAATGAACCAAGACTACCAATAGGAACAGACTTTGAGGGAAACATTTATTTTAGACAAGAAGCCCAAGGAATGTTGTTGGGAACTTATGAATTTAAATCAACACCTTGGCAAGTTAAAGAGACACCTATGAATTTTGGACATGAGTTGCTTGAACCAAAATTAGAAAACATCCAAGACAGACTTGAAATTGGGTTCAAAAGAATACCAGCTTTAGAAAAAGCAGGAATAAAAAATATAATTAATGGACCTTTTACATTTGGACCAGATGGAAGTCCTTTAATTGGTCCGGTGCCTGGCATGAAAAATTATTGGGTTGCCGTTGGTGTTATGGCAGGTTTTTGTCAAGCAGGTGGAGTAGGTAAATGTATTGCTGAATGGATAATTGATGGAGAACCATCTCTTGATGTCTGGGCTATGGATGTTGCAAGATTTGGTAATTATGCTTCACCAGATTATGGAACAATAAAATCTTCAGAAAACTATGAAAGAAGATTTATAATGACATTTCCAAACGAAACTCTTCCAAAAGGAAGAAAACAAAAAACCACAGCACTGTATGACAGATTAATTGACAAGGGTGCTGTTATGGGTGACGGTTTTGGTTTGGAGCAAGCTCTTTGGTTTGCAAAAGATAAAAAAGATGCATATGAAGAGCCAACATTTAAAAGATCACGTTGTCATGATTATGTTGCTTCTGAAGTGGCCGCAGTAAGAGATGCAGTTGGTTTTTCTGAAATTGCAAATTTTTCTAAACATGAATTTACAGGGAAAGGTGCACGCAAATACCTTGATAATGTTTTAGCTGGAAGAATTCCAAAACCTGGAAGAATAAATTTAAATCCTATGCTTACAAAAAAAGGTAAATTATATGGTGATTTAACAGTTGCATGTCTTAGTGAAGAAAAATTTATGATTTTTGGTTCTGGTGCAGTTCAAGAAATGCACAGAAGATGGTTTGAAACATTTCTTCCTGAAAGTGGAGTTACTTATAGAAATAGATCTGATGAGTATCATGGACTAGCAATATCTGGACCTAATTCAAGAGAATTAATGAAAAGAATATCCAGAGAAGATGTTTCTAATGAAGGTTTTAAATTTAGAGATACTAGAGAAACTTTCGTAGGAGGGGTTCCAGCTATAGTAAATAGACTTTCATTTACAGGTGAGCTTGGTTATGAAATTTATACCGCGCCGCAATTTCAAATAAAACTTTTTGAAGAAATTGAGAGAAATGGGAAAGATCTTGGTCTTAAAATTTTTGGGGGAAGAGCTTTAATGTCTATGAGATTAGAGAAAAACTGGGGAGCATGGACATTAGATTTTAGACCTGATTTTACAGCTGCAGAGTCTGGCTTGGATTTTTTTATAAATTGGGAGAAGGAATTTGTTGGAAAAGAATCAGCATTAAAAGAAAAGGAACAAGGACCAAAAAAAAAACTTATTACAATGACAATAGAAACCAAAGATATTGATGTAACGGGTGATGAAGCAATTATGAAGGATGGGAAATGTGTTGGTTATATTACCTCAGGAGGTTATGCTCATCATGTTAAAAAAAGTATGGCTATGGGTTATGTGCCTTCTAGTTTAGCAAAAGGTAACTCTGAACTTGAGGTTGAAATTAATGGAAACTTATACAAGTCAAAAGTGCAATCAGAACCACTTTATGATCCACGTGGAACAAAGATGAGAAATTAATATGGCACAAAAAGACGTAGGAAACAAAATACCGATATACAAATTAAAAAAAACTGATGAGGTCATGAAGTATTATGACGAATGGGGTGAGGGAAATAAATACGACCAAGATATGGTTGATTGGAATTATACAGGACCCAAAGAAACTTCAGAAGTATTAATTAAGTATGAAAAAAATAAAGATGCTAAAATTTATGATGCTGGTTGTGGTACTGGGTTAGTAGGTGTCGAACTTAAGAAATATGGTTATTCAAATTTTTACGGTGCAGATCTTTCACAAAAACTTTTGGATTTAGTTCCAAAAGGACTTTACCAGAAATTAGACAAGGTAGATTTAAACAAAACAATAGAAGAAGAAGATAATTTTTTTGATGCAGTTATGTGCGTAGGTACTTTCACATTTGGACATGTAAAACCACCTGCGTTAGATGAATTTATAAGAATAACAAAAAATAAAGGATTAATCTGTTTTACAATAAATGAAGGAATTCATGAGGAGTATGGGTTTGATAAAAAAATAGACCAGCTAAAAAAAGATAACAAGTGGAAAGAAGTAGAGTTTTTTAAATCAGACTATATTGCGAGTAAAGATGTAAATGCTTGGCTTGGTCTTTATGAGGTTATTAAATAGTGTCTGAAATATACAACATAATAGAAAAGAAAAAATTAGATGTTGTGAGTAATCCAATAGAAGAATCTCATGGTTTGCCAAATGAATGTTATACGAGTGAAAAATATACACAGCTTGAAAGAAAAAAGCTGTTTGAAGATAAATGGGTAGTTATAGGAATTGCTAGCTCTTTACCTAAAAAAGGTGATTCAAAACCATTTGATCTTTTAGGTATACCTATAATAATTTTAAGAGATAAACAGGGCAATATAAGAGTTTTTCACAACGTATGTAGCCACAGAGGTTATAAAATTTTACAAAAAAAACAGAAAATTAAAAATGTTATAAGATGCCCTTATCATTCTTGGTCGTATGACATGACAGGAAAACTTGTAGCCACTCCTCATCTAGGAGGAATGAACAAACATGAATGTAAAAAATTTGATAAATCAAAAAGTGGTTTAAAAGAAATTAGATCTTACATTTGGTTGGATATGATATTTGTAAATATAAGTGAAAATGAAATTTCATTTGAAGAATATATAAAACCTCTAAGCGATAGATGGGAAAAATTTTGGCCCAAAAAAGATAGAAAGCTAATGGTTTATTCAAATGATTTTGGATATTTTAATTTAAATGCAAAATGTAATTGGAAATTTGCAATAGAAAATTATTGTGAAAGCTATCATTTACCATGGGTTCATCCTGGTTTAAATTCATATTCAAAGATTAGCGATCATTATCATATTCAAGGTCTACCCAACCGTTTTGCGGGACAAGGTACTAAAGTTTATAATCCAAGATTTAAAGGGAAAGAAAAATTTCCATACTTTCCAAATTGGCCTAAAGACCAACGACATATTGCAGAATATGTAGCTCTATTCCCCAATGTGATGCTGGGAATTCACAAAGATCATTTTTACGCATATTGGCTTGAGCCTGTAGATCATAAATTTACCAAAGAACATATGGAAATTTATTATGTAGGAGAAAAAGCAGCTAACTCAAAAAAATATAAATCTTTAAGAAAACAGAACTATAAATTATGGAAGAGTGTTCAAGCAGAAGATGTTGATATAATAGAAGGAATGCAAGAAGGAAGAAATTCACCATCTTACAATGGAGGTAATTTTTCACCTGTAATGGATAATCCAACTCACCATTTTCACAAATGGGTAGCAACTAATATAGTTTAATTATGAAATTTAATAGAAAAATTGCACCTAATACAAAATCAAAAGTAAATTTTATTACCAAGAAAAGATTAAGAGAGGATGAAATTAACTTTCAGAAACTTAGATTATATAGGTTGGACAGAGTTAAAAAAGAATTAGAAAAAAATAATTTAGAAGCTTGTATATTATTTGATCCTGTAAATGTCAGGTACGCTTTAGACACTGTAAACATGAGTGTTTACAACATGCATAACTTAACTCGGTATTGCTTTGTGCCAATTAGTGGACCAGTAATTTTATATGAATATTTTAACTGCGAAGGACTATCTAGCCATTTAAATTTAATAGACGAAATAAGACCAGCAATAACTTGGGATTATTTTAGCAATGGCGACCAAGCAAGTGCACAATTAAAAAAATGGGTTAATGAGATTGAAGATTTATCAAATTCTCATTTTAAAAGTAAAAAAGTAGCTATTGATGTTATTAATGGTCCAGCAGTAACAGCTTTAAACAAAGAAGGCATTCAAGTAGTAGATGCTAAATTAATTCTTGAACAAGCAAGAGTTATAAAATCTTCTGAAGAATTAAAATGTATGAAAGCTGCAATAGAAGTAGCAGAAATTGGTGTTACTAAAATGCGTAATGAATTAAAAGCTGGCATGACTGAAGATGAACTTTGGTCAATTTTACACAAAACAAATATTGAATATGGTGGTGAATGGATTGAATGTAGAATTTTATCCTCAGGTGAAAGAACAAATCCATGGATGCAAGAAAGTAGCAATAAAATAATTCAAAGAGGTGAAATGGTTTCTTTTGATACGGATATGGTTGGACCGTACGGATATTGTGCGGACATATCAAGAGCATTTGTAGAAGGAAATAAATTTAACAATGATCAAAAAAAATTATATCAAATGGGAGTTGAGCATATTAATCATAACGCCAGATTAATTAAACCAGGAATGTCTTTTAAAGAGTTTACTGAAAAATCTTGGAAACTTCCTGAGGAGTATTATGGAAACAGATACTCATGCATGGTGCACGGCATTGGACTTTGTGATGAGTGGCCAATGATTAGATACCCAACTGACGGAGGTCAAAGAGAAGGTTCTTTTGAAAAAAATATGACAATTACTGTTGAAACATATATAGGAAAAGTTGGAGGGAAAGAGGGAGTTAAACTTGAACAACAATATTTAGTTGGCGAAAATAATCTTGAACTTATGTCCCATCATCCTTTAGAAAGTATTTAATGAAAATAATTTTAGTTATGGGATTACCTGGTGCAGGCAAAACGACTTTAGCAAATGAGATAGCTAAATTAATAAAAGCAAAAAGATTAAATGCAGATGAAATTAGAAAAGCTGCAAACGATTGGGATTTTTCAGAAGAAGGTAGAACAAGACAAGCCAAAAGAATGTCTGATGAAGCATTAAAATTAAAAAGTGAAGGAAACAATGTCATTGCTGATTTTATTTGCCCAACACCAGCAGCAAGAAGTTTATTTCCAGCAGATTATATTGTTTGGGTAGACACTATCCAAAAAGGTAGATTTGAAGATACTAATCAGATGTTCGTAAAACCTGAAAAATACGATTTTCATGTAACTTCCCAAGATGCACAAACTTGGGCACCCAAGATATATGAAGATTTAAAAAAATAGATTAAAAATACCTTTTATTTTTATGAATAAAGTTTTGAAATTTAAACTATTTTTTATATTTTTTTTACTATTTCCAATTTCTAATTCCTTTGGAAGTGTAACTTTTAATCAAACAGAAACTTTTTTTGATGACGGGCAAGATAATATTAATGGTCTAACTTTTAATGATGATGGAACCAAGATATTTATCATAACTTCAGATACAACTGGTGAAGACTATGTTTCTGAATATACTCTTTCTACACCTTATGATATTTCAACAAGAAGTTATGCGGGAGACAGTGAAAGATGTGCGCTTGATGCACCTGCTGATGCAAATACTGATGTAGATGATACCCAAGGAGCTGAGCAAGGTGGTGATATGGCATTTAGCAGTGATGGTTTGATAATGTTAACCACAAATAGAGGTACTAATGGCGGCTTCAATGACTTTGTATTAAAATTTACTTTAACGACTGCTTATGATGTTTCAACTTGTTCTTATGATAGCGTAAAATACGTTGATACAGATGTTCTTCAAGATGGAGCGACCGCTCTAGATGGAACGACCGATCTCGATAGAGCTGCTGCGAATAAACATCATTTGAGTGGTATTGCAATTAAACCTGATGGTACAAAAATATTTTTAAGTTTTAATGATGTATCAGGAACTGATAAAGATAAAGACTCTATAAAAGAATATACTCTTTCAACAGCATTCGATCTATCTACAATGACGCTGGAGACAACGGCAATTCAACTTCATGTAACAAATAACCCAGAAGGTATGTCATTTAGTAATAATGGTAAAAGATTATTTTTAGCTTATAAGGCAGGTAAACATGTTGCTCAATTTTCTCTACCTACTGCTTACAGTTTAGTGGGAGCTGTTTTAGATGGAACTGCTACACCACTCAACTCATCTGGAAGTAGTTTTAGTTTAGGTGCACTTGGATTTAATGGCGAAGGTTTAAAACTTTATGTAAGTTCCTTTAATACTGAGGATATCTTTGAATTTGATTTAGCTTGTCCTTTCAATATTATTTCAGGAAAATGTCCTTCTATTACCGAAAATAGTGACAGAACTGGAATGGCGGAAGCTCAAATAGAATTAGCAAAAAGAACAATTAATTTCTCAACAAATTCAGCTTTAAATAGATTGAAGTGGATTAGAAGAAATAAAGATAAACAAAATTTATCAAATCAAAATGTAAAATTAAATTTTTCAAACAGTATGCTTTCATCTTTAAAAGTATTGCCAATTTCATCTTTTAAAAAAGTATCAACCTCTAAAAATAAAAATGATTCAAACAAAAAATATTTTTATTGGAGTGAAGGTAGTATTTCTCTTGGAAGAGTAGGAGATACTAGTATTGCATCGACAAAAGAGGTTAATACAAATTCTTTAACCTTTGGTCTTGATAGATTTACAGATGATTACGGCCTTGAGGGATTTGCCTTTAGGTTTGGTAATGATGATGTTGATATTGGTACTGCTGGAAGTAATTTAGATTCGAATACCTATAACATCACATATTATAGTACGTCGCCTATTAAAGATGATACGAAATACTTAGATAAAATTTTTGGAATAGGAAAAATAAGATCAGATATGCTTACTGTTCTTGATGGTAAAAATTTAACTGCAGATAGAACGGGAAATCAAATATACGGCACTTTTAAAATTAAAGATGAGTATAAAAAGAATAATTTTACTCTTATCCCATCTGGACAATTTGATTTTGGACACACAATTCTAAGAGGGTATCAAGAAGCAGGTACAGGAGCTATTGAAGTTGAAGACCAACATGTAAGAACGAAAAATTTAAGAGCAACGATGGCATTGGTTGAGGATTTATCAAATGACAAATATACTTTGAAAAGGCACGGTAAATTGGAATATGTGGCTGAGTTAGATCGTTCCTCAAACTTTAAATATGCTTATGTTTCAGATGGTAGTCCTTCTTTTAATGACACATTACACACTGGAGCATTACATAATCTTAACGGCGAGATTGGTATAGATATAATTTTTCCAGAGCATTACAGCGTCTTTATTATTTATGAGAGAAACCATGCTTTTGGTACCGGGTATACTGACAACTTATATATAGCTTTAGGCTACTTGCCTTATAAAGATACAGAGTATGCATTTTCAATTAATGGTTCTGATAATTTAATGTCAAAATTTGAAATAAAGAAAAATATTAATGGTTATGATTTAAGTTTCAATTTAAACGATGATTTAACCAATTTAGGCAATAATAAAGAAGCAAGTGTAAATCTAAATAAAGTCTTTTAATTTTTTTTTATTAGGAATAAACTGAAATTCTTATGAGCTACCAATGGGACAATAAAAAACCAACCGCACAAATGCTGGGTAGATGGCAACCATTTCATGATGGTCATTATGCTTTATTTGAAGAAATAATTAAGAAAACTGGACAAGTTTGTATTCAAATAAGAGATGTACAGGGAGTTGATGATAATCCTTTTGATTTTGAAACAGTTAAAAAAAATATAGAAGAAAGATTAAATCCTAAATACGAAGGTAGATTTAAAATTATATTAGTCCCCAATATAACCAACATTTGCTACGGCAGAGGCGTAGGTTATAAAATAGAAGAAATAGTCATGCCCGAAGAAATACAAAAAATCTCAGCTACAAAAATTAGAGCTAAAATGAGGGAAGACGGAAAGTTGAAGTAAAATTCAATGAACGATAGACTTAAAACTATTGTAGACTTAGAAAAATATCCAATTCAAGATTTAAATTCTCCAAAAATAAAAGAACTAATAGAAAAATGCAAAAGCGAACTAAATCAGTTTAGTTGCTCAACTGTTCCAAATTTTATTTTACCAAAATCTTTAAAAATAATGAATTCAGAATTAGAAAAACAACTTGATGAAGTTTACATGTCAAAAGAAAGTATTAATGCATATCTTTACGCCAAAGATGATCCGTCGTTACCAGAAAATCATCCAAAAAGAATGTTTATGAATAGATATAACGGATATTTAAATTCTGATTGTTTCCCAAAAGACTCTGAGATGAAATTTCTATATGAAACTGATGAACTTTTAAAGTTCGTTTCAGCTTGTTTAGGTATTGAACCAATTTATAGATGGGCCGATCCACTTGCATGCCATGCATACAACGTTATGAAACCCGATGGTATTCTTCCATGGCATTTTGATAGTTGTGAATTTACATTAAGTTTAATGATACAGAAACCTGAAAAGGGAGGAGTATTTGAGTACTGTCCAAATATTCGTGAGCCAGGAAATGAAAATTTTGATGAGGTTAAAAAAGTAATTGATGGAGATCGCACAAGAGTACGTCAGTTAAAATTAGAACCAGGTGATTTACAAATATTTAAAGGACGTTTTACATTGCATAGAGTTACAAAAATAGAAGGTAAACTTTCAAGATATATGTGTATACCAGCTTATGTGTTGGATCCGTGGAGAGTAAACACCCCAGAACATTCAAAAGCCATATATGGAAAAGTATTACCAATTCACCTAGAAAGAAATAAAGAAAGAGCAGATGGCTTAGCTGATTAAAATGGGAAATATAAAAGAAATAATTAATTTAGAAAAATATCCAATAAACGAAATTAATTCCACAAAGTATAAAGAATTAATTAATTATACCAGAAAACAACTTAATGAAGATGGCTGTTGCTTATTATCTGATTTTATAAAACCAGATTCTATTAAAAGAATGAAAGAAGAAATTGATAGAAATTTAGGTAAAATTTATTTTACAAACGATAAACACAATCCATATTTTACAAAAGAAGATGCAACCTTTGATAAAAAACACCCAAAAAGAATTTTTTCACTAAGACAAAGTGGCTACTTAAATTCAGATGATCTAGAAAAAGATTCAGATCTAAATAAATTTTATGATCTAGAAGAAATGCTAAAATTTACATCTGACAGCCTTGAAGTATTCCCACTTTATAAGTGGGCAGATCCCTTGGGAAAAAACCCTTATAGCGTTATGCATACAGACCATTATTTTCCTTGGCACTTTGATGGAAATGAATTTACTTTAAGTGTTTTAATTCAAAAGACTGAAAAGGGCGGACTTTTTGAATATGCTCCAGACATAAGAAGTAAAGACAATGAAAACTTTGAAGAAGTTGCTAAAGTTTTAAAAGATGATCGAACAAAAGTTAAATCTTTAGATTTAAAACCAGGAGATCTTCAAATTTTTAAAGGAAGATTTTCAATGCATAGAGTTACAAAAATAGAAGGAAAAACTTCAAGATATATAGCTTTACCTTGCTATGTAAAAGATCCTTTAAAAATCAATAAACCTGAACATTCTAAACAAGTTTATGGAAAAGCCTTGCCAATTCATTTTAAAAGGGAGAATATTGAAGGGGACGGTTTAACAGACTAATGAAAAAAAATATTAATGAAGCAGAATGGAAAGTAAGAGTAGATCTTGCAGCAATGTTTAGGCTAACTCACATGATGGGTTGGGACGATACAGTGTGGAACCATATTACAGCAAGAACTCCAGGTACAGATCATACTTTTTTCATGCATCAATTTGGACTTTTGTATGAAGAAATTAAAGCTTCAAATCTTATTAAGGTCGATGAAGATGGAAAAGTTTTAGAAGGCCCAGACGATGTTAATACTGCAGGCTTTATAATTCATAGTGCAGTTCATTTAAATCATCCAAAAAATAAATTTGTTTTTCACGCTCATCCACCAAAAGCTTTAGCTGCAACATCTTTGAAAGATGGAATTCCATATTTAGTTCAAGACTCAGCAATGCTTTATGGAAAAGTTGGATATCATGACTGGGAAGGTTTATCCGTAGATAAAGATGAAAGGTTTAGAATAGCCGAAAACCTTGGAGAAAATAAAGTTTTGATAATGAAAAACCATGGTTTGTTAACTGTTGGAGAAACAGCAGGAGAGTCATTTATGAATATGTATTACGCAGTAAGAATGTGCGAAGTTGCAGTACAAGCCCAAGGTTCTGGATTAAAAATAGAAACAGCTGCAAAATCTTTATGGGAAAAATCTCAAAAACAATATGACGCCTTTTCTCCAGGCCCTAATGAATGGCCAGCATTATTAAGAAGATGTGATGCTGCAGACTCAAGTTACAAAGAATAAAATGAAAAGTAATATTAAAAATGTTGCTGTCATAGGCACAGGAGTTATAGGCGCTGGTTGGATTATCAGGTCTTTAGCTCACAACAAAAAAGTTATTGCCTTTGATAAAGATCTTAAATTAAAGAAGAGATTAGTTGCTGAAATAAAGCGTACTTGGCCTTATGTAAAAAAACTATTTAACAAAAAAAAACTTAATTTAAAAAATTTTAAATACGTTACCTCAATAGAAGAAGCCTTAAAAGATGCTGATTTTATTCAAGAATGCGCAACTGAAAATTATAGAATTAAAACTAAATTAATGAACATTATTGGCAAATACGCAAAACCAAATGCCATTATTTCTTCTAGTTCATCTGGTTTGCTTCCAACAAGAATATATTCAAAGTGTAAAAATCCAGCACGTACTATGATTGGCCATCCATTTAACCCTGTTTACATGTGCCCTGGAGTTGAGATTGTTCCAGGAAAAAAAACAAAAAAAAAATTTTTAAATAAAGCTAACAAATTTTACAAATCAATATCAATGAATCCTATTATGGTAAAAAAAGAACTGCCTGGTTATTTGGCAGATAGACTTCAAGAAGCTTTATGGAGAGAAGCATTGCATATAGTGAACGAAGGCTATGCAACTACAAAAGATTTAGACAGATCAATTGAGGATGGCCCTGGTTTAAGATGGTCATTAATGGGAATATTTTTAACTTACCATTTAGCTGGTGGTAAAGCTGGCATGAAACATATGTTAGAACAATTTGGACCTGCGCTAAAATTACCTTGGACTAAACTAAAAGCTCCAAAACTTTCTAAAAAACTATCATCTAGAGTTATTTCTGGCACTAGGCAACAAGCGAAAGGAAAATCTGTTGCCATGATATCAAATATAAGAGACGAATATTTAGTTAACCTTCAAAAGCTGAGAAAAAAATACGAAAATAAGATAAGAAGATAGTTAGTGACTAAAATAAATAACCTAAATGACATTGTAAATAATGGTTTATGTATAGGTTGTGGACTTTGTCAAAGTATTACCGGTAAAGATTTAATTGAAATTTCAATGTCTTCAAAAGGTAGACTGGAACCTCATGAATTAAAAAAAATACCATCTGAAACATTTAATAAAATATTAAATGTTTGTCCTGGCGTTATTGTAGAAGGCCTTCCAAAAGAACAAGTTGATACAAAAGCAAAACATGATTTGGTTTGGGGTCACTATTTGTCTTTATTTTATGCTTGGTCTACTGATAAAAAAATTAGATTCGAAAGTTCAACAGGTGGATTGCTAAATGGATTGTCGCTTTATTTATTAGAATCTAAAAAAGTAAAATTTATTTTACATACTGTTACTCATCCAGAAAAACCAATGAGAAGTGTATCAAAACTTAGTTACAAAAAAGAAGAATTATTAAATTCTAATAGCTGTTCAAGATATGGACCTGCTTCACCATTAGATAAATTTTATGAAGCATTAAATTTAAATGAATCTTTTGCATTTGTTGGTAAGCCTTGTGATATTAGTGCTATAAGGCAATTATCTAAAACAGACGAAAGAGTTAATAATCTATGTAAATATTTATTAACTTTAGTTTGTGGAGGTTCAACAGAATTTACAAAGTCACAAGATTTTATTGAAAGTTTTAAAGTAAAAGAAGAAGAATTATCTATCTTTAGATACAGAGGATTTGGAAATCCAGGTAAAATGTACATTAAAACAAAAGATGGGAGAGAGTACGATAGAGAATACAATTCTTTCTGGGGAGAAGAATCTACTTGGAGAGTTCATTTTAGATGTAAAATTTGTCCAGATGCAATCGGAGAAAGTTCTGACATTGCAGCTCTAGATACGTGGAGAGGAGGATCTCCTAAAGGTGAAGATGAAGGTTTTAATGCAGCAATTGTTAGAACAAAAAAAGGTTTAGATCTATTGAATGATGCAATGAAAGCTGGATATATAAAAAAAGGAGAAGAGTTAAAAATTGAAGATATTAATGATTTTCAGCCCCACCAAGTAAACAAGAAAAAAGCAGTATACGCAAGACACAAAGGTATGAGACAAAAAAATATACCAACAATTAATACCAATGGTTTAAGAATAAAAGAACTATATGATTTAAACTCTAAAGAATTTAATTTAAAAGAAGAAGAAGGCATTAGTAGTAGGTTAAAAAAAATATGAGTGTTTTAGTTAAAAATTTAGGCAGCGGTATAAAGAATGTAACAATAAATGATCCAAAGACTTATAATTCATTATCTTTTGCAACTTTAAGATCTCTTTTAAATACTTTTAAAAAACTCGATAAAGATAATAATACTAAAGTAATAATTTTAGATGGTGCGGGAAAAGGCTTTAGTGCAGGCCATAACTTGAAAGAGGTAAGATCTTTAAAAGCAAGATCAAAATATCTCAAATTATTTAATCTATGTTCAAAAGTAATGATCCAAATAGTTGAAGGAAGAAAACCAGTGATAGCAAAAGTACACGGGGCAGCTTATGCAGCTGGATGCCAATTAGTTGCAAGTTGTGATTTAGCATATAGCACAAATGACACAATGTTTGCCACTCCCGGAGTTAATATTGGATTATTTTGTAGTACGCCCATGGTTGCTGTCAGTAGAAAAATACACAGAAAAAGAATGATGAAAATGCTTTTAACTGGTGAACCTATAAAAGCTAACTATGCAAAAGAAATAGGTTTGATTAATGATCATTATTCAAAATCAAAATTAAATAGTGAAGTTTTGAAGGTAGCAAAAACAATTGCCTCTAAATCAAATCTAACTATAAAAATTGGAAAACAAGCATTCTATAAACAATTAGAAATGCCATTAAGAAAAGCATATTTGTATACAAGCAAAATGATGACCTTAAATATGATGGCCAGAGATGCTCATGAAGGAATATCTGCTTTTTTAGAAAAAAGAAAACCTAAATGGAAAAATAAATGAATAATAACGAAATAAAAAAAATATTAGAAAATTCAAAAACTATTGCGATGATTGGTGTAAGTTCAGAAAAAAAAGGGGAAGATCCAAAAAACTTAAAGAGAAAACCTGCAAATGTAGTTATGAAGTATATGCAAGATTTTGGTTATAAAGTAATACCAGTAAATCCATTTGCAAAAGGCGAAACAATAAATGGTGAAGTAGTAATCAATGATATCGAAGATATTAAAATACCAGTTGATATTGTAGATGTATTTCGTCCATCTAAAGAAGCTCCAGATATAGCAAAAAAAGCAGCAAAGATTGGGTCTAAAGTTTTATGGCTTCAATATGGCCTTCATAATGAAGAAGCGAAAAAAATTTCTGAAGAATCAAAAATACAATATGTATCGGATAAATGCATAAAACAAGAATATCAAAAAATTTTTGAGAAATCTAATCCGGTTTTTCCTGTTTTAAGAAATTAATGAAAAAAATTTTTCTTGTATATGGCCACTACAACGATAAATCTTTTAATGCTGCGATAAAAAATACATTTATCAAAACTGCCGAAGAAAAAGGACATCATGTTGACTGCGTAGATCTTTATAAAGAAAAATTTGATCCTGTATATTCAGGAGAGAAACCAGATTCCCAAGTTATTGAACATCAAAAAAAAATCGAACAATCAAATGTAATAGTCCTAATTGCGCCTATTTGGAATTTTAGAATGCCAGCAATTGTAGAGGGCTGGATCGACAAAGTTCTTGCACCACCCTGGGCATTCAAATTTAAAAAGTTATTTGGGAACTATGGATATCCAATAGGAAACTTGAAAGGAAAAAAAGCTATTGTATTTTGTACATATGGTTCGCCACAGTTTGCAATAAGAACTTTTTTTTTAAATATGCCGACTAAAAGGTTAAGAAGAGGCGTGTTTAATATATGTGGAATTACCGATGTTATTTATAAACGATATTTTGCAGTACCATTTGTTAGTGATAATAAGAGAAAAAAATTTTTGGAGGATGTAAAGAAGACAGCTTTAAATATATGAAAAAATTTTTATTAATAATTATAACTTTTTTTATTAATTTAAACTATCCTGCTCTATCAATAGATCTACCAAAATATTATCAGTTTCCAGAAAATTATTTAAAAGGAAAGTACCATGAATCGACAAAAGATTTTTTCATAGTAGCTACAAACAAATTAAAAGATTCAAGATTTAAAAAAGCCGTGATAGTCATGCTTGGCCACGATAACAAAGGAGCCCTAGGAGTTGTAATAAATAAACCATTAGGAACTTTTAAAATTGGTTCTTTGCTAAAAGATTTAAATATTAATGACACCGATAAAAAAGAACTGTATGATTTTGAAGTGCCTATATATTGGGGTGGCCCATTAGACAATAATAAACTCTTAATACTTCATTCCAACGATTACAAAAATCAAAATACAAAAAATTATAAAAATATATCGGTTACAAATGACTATAAGGCACTATTAGATATTGCTCAAAACAAAGGACCTAAGAATAAATTGATCATTTTAGGTGTATCAGCATGGAACATAGGACAGCTTGAAGGAGAAATTGACAAAGGTCATTGGAATTTATCAGAGATAAATGAAAATATCTTATTTGAAAAAAATAATGAAAATAAACATATAATGGCGACAAAAAATAGTTTTGTTCGTTTGTGAAGAAATTAATGTTTAATTATTTACAAAATCTAGTAGAAATCGCCTAATGAAATCTAAAACAAAAGTAGTTGTTGTTGGGGGTGGAGTGGTTGGAGTGAGCATGCTTTACCACTTGGCAAAAAAGGGATGGTCAGATGTTGTTCTTGTTGAACGAAAAGAATTGACTTCAGGTTCAACTTGGCATGCTGCAGGATTACTACCACTTTTCAATATGAGTTATTCTGTAG
This sequence comes from uncultured Pelagibacteraceae bacterium, assembly GCA_902588635.1. Lineage (GTDB taxonomy): Bacteria > Pseudomonadota > Alphaproteobacteria > Pelagibacterales > Pelagibacteraceae > Pelagibacter. The sequence goes on from CACIPW010000002.1 coordinate 23,538, forward strand.
GACAACTTCACAAATATGCAGTTGACCTTTATAAAAAATTAGAAAAAGAAACTGGAAAAAATGTTGGGTTTAGTGTTGTTTCGAATATTAGACTAGCAAGCACTAAAGAGAGAATGGAAGAGTATCATCAGTACGCTGGTGTTGCTCAAACAATTGGAGTTCAAGTAAAATTTTTAACACCAGAACAAGTAAAAGAAATTTGGCCTTTATGTAATACAGAAGGTTTAATTGGTGCTATTCAACACCCTGAGGATGGATATATTCAGCCTGCAGATCTAACCCAAGCTCTAGCAACAGGAGCAAGAAACAAAGGTGCAGAGATCTATCGAAACACTTCTGTTACAGGAATTAAGCAAACAAAAAATGGTTGGGTTGTTGAGACTGATAAAGGTACAATTGAATGTGAACATGTAGTTTCTTGTAGTGGAAATTTTGCAAGACAAACTGGGAAAATGGTTGGATTAGAAATTCCAGTTATTCCAGTTGAACACCAATACATTGTAACAGAACCTCATCCAGAAATTGTGAAGAGAAAAAAAGAAGGAAAACCTGAGATGGGTGTACTGAGAGACAGTGATACTCAATGGTATATGAGAGAAGAAGCTGGTGGTTTGATATTAGGACCTTATGAAAAAGGAGCGCCATGTTGCTATGTAGATGGACCATCAAAAGATTCAGAGTATGAACTTTTTCAAGAAGATTTAGAAAGATTAGCCCCTCACATTGAAGGAGCTATACATCGTGTACCAGCCTTTGGCGAAGTAGGAGTTAAAAAAGTTTACAACGGTGCCATTTGCTACACACCTGATGGAAATCCAATTGTCGGACCTGCGTGGGGATTAAAAAACTTTTGGATAAACGAAGGGCATAGTTTTGGTATTACTGCTGCGGGTGGAGCCGGATGGCAACTTGCAGAATGGATTATTGATGGTGAACCAACAATTGATATGCTTGGCGTTGAACCAAGAAGATACGGTGATTATGCATCAAAATCTTATTTAATTGAAAAAAATGAAGAAGCATATCGGAATGTATTTACAATACATTATCCAGACGAAGAAAGAGAAGCTGCCAGACCATTAAGACAAGCGCCTTGTTACGATAGATTGAAAAATTTAGGTGCTGTGTTTGGACAAAAGTTTGGTTGGGAAAGAGCTAATTTTTTTGCAACAGACGGAATGGAACAAAAAGACGATTGGTCTTTTAGAAGATCCAAATGGTTCAAAGCAGTAGAAAAAGAATGTAAAAACGTTAAAGAAAATGTAGGTGTTTTAGACATGACTGCATTTGGAAAATGCAGAATTAAAGGACCAAAAGCTGAAGAGTTTTTAGATTATCTTGTTGCAAACAAACTTCCAAAAAAAATTGGCAGAGTAAATTTATGTCATGCTCTTAATACAAAAGGAGGTGTTCACTCCGAATTTACAATAATGAAAGAGGCTGAAGATAGTTTTTATTTAGTTTCTGCTGGAGCTTTTCAAAGACTGGATCATGATTGGATACAAAAATGGATACCAAAAGACGGATCAGTGCAATTTGAAAATATTACAAATGCCGTTGGAGTTTTAGTTATTGCAGGTCCTAAAGCGAGAGATTTAATGAATAAAGTTTCTAAAGATGATTTTTCTAATGAAAATTTTAAATGGTTAAGTTCTAAAAAAGTAGATATAGGTTACGCACCATGTACCGCTATTAGAGTAAATTTTGTCGGAGAATTGGGATGGGAACTTCATCATCCAATTGAATATCAAAATCATATTTTTGATAAGTTAATGGAACAAGGAAAAGATCTTGGTTTAAAACCGTTTGGTATTAGAGCCATGAACAGTCTAAGAGTTGAAAAATCTTATAAACTTGTTGGTACAGAATTATCTATTGAATATTCACCCTACGAGTCAGGTCTTGATAGGTTTATTCACCCAAACAAAGGGAACTTTATAGGTTTAGAGGCATTAAATAAATGGAGAGAAAAAGGTTTTCAAAACAAACTAGTAACGATGGAAGTGCACAATGTTACTGATGCAGATGTATTAGGAAACAATCCAATTTATAAAGATGACAAAGTAGTAGGAAGAGCAACAGGTGGAGATTTTGGTTTTAGATTGAATAAATCAATAGCTATTGGCATGGTTAAGCCTGAGCTTGCGACAACAGGTCAAAAATTAAAAATTGATATTCTAGGTAAAATGCACGACGTTACAATTTTGGATGAAAGTCCTTATGATCCAGAAAATAAATTGTTAAGAGCATAATGAAAATTTTAGTCGCAGTTAAAAGAGTAATTGATTATAACGTCCAAGTTAGGGTTAAAGAGGATGGCACCGGCGTAGTAACAGACAATGTAAAAATGTCTACCAATCCTCCGGATGATAACGCCGTTGAAGAAGCTGTAAAAATTAAAGAATCTGGTAAAGCAAAAGAGATAGTTGCAGTTACCGTTGGTGAAGATAAAGCTCAAGAAACAGTTAGAAAAGCTTTAGCAGTTGGTGCTGATAGAGGAATTCATGTTAAAGTTGATGGAACAGTTGAACCGTTAGCGGTATCTAAAATTTTACAAAAAATTGTTGATAAAGAAAAACCAGATTTAATTTTTATGGGCAAACAAGCTATTGATGATGATTGTAATCAAACAGGCCAAATGCTTGCAGCATTATTAAATTGGCCACAAGCTACATTCGCATCTAAAATTGAAGTTAAAGAAAAATCATTAGAAGTTATAAGAGAAGTTGATGAAGGATTAGAAACTATTGAAGTAAATATTCCAGCAATTGTAACTTGTGATTTAAGATTAAATGAACCAAGATATGCATCTTTACCAAATATCATGAAAGCAAAAAAGAAGCCTGTTGAGCAAATTAATGCATCAGATTTAGGCGTTGATACAAAACAAAGAATTGAACAAATTAAAGTTGAAGAGCCTCCAAAGAGAAAAGCAGGTATTAAAGTAGCTAGTGTTGAAGAATTAGTTCAAAAATTAAAAAATGAGGCAAAAGTTATATAATGTCAGTATTATTGATAGCAGAGCATAATAATAAAGAAGTAAAACCTTTCACTTTAAACGCTATAACTGCAGCATCTCAGATTGATCAAGATGTACACGTATTGGTAATAGGAAATAAAGCAGATGATGTATCTAAATCAATTTCTCAAGTACCAAATGTAAAAAAAGTTATACACATTGATAATGAAATTTATGAAAATTATTTACCAGAAAACTTTACACCAGTAATTCTTAAACAAGCTGAAAATTATTCACATATTGTTTGTTCAGCAAATACTTTTGGGAAAAATTTAATGCCAAGAGTAGCAGCATTATTAGATACTTCACAAGTAAGTGATATTATTAAAGTTATATCAGTAGATACATTTTTAAGACCAATTTATGCTGGGAATGCATTTGCAACTGTAAAAAGCACTGATCAAAAAAAATGTATAACAATTAGACCAACATCATTTGATCCAGCAGCAACATCAGGAGGCTCAGCAGAAATTACCAAAGGAGATGTTGGTGAAGCTACATCTCTTACAAAATTTATTAAAAGAGAAGAAGTTAAATCTGACAGACCTGAACTTGGAACTGCTAGAATTGTAATTTCAGGAGGAAGGGGAATGGGTAGTGGAGAAAATTTCAAACTCATCACACAAATTGCTGATAAGTTAAATGCAGCTATAGGAGCATCACGTGCAGCTGTTGATGCTGGTTATATTACTAACGATCATCAAGTTGGCCAAACTGGTAAAGTTGTAGTTCCTGATTTGTATATCGCAGTTGGTATTTCAGGTGCAATTCAGCATTTAGCCGGAATGAAAGAAAGTAAAGTTATAGTTGCAATAAACAAAGATGGTGAAGCACCAATTTTTAGTGTTGCTGATTATGGTTTAGAAGCTGATTTGTTTGAAGCACTTCCTAAATTCTTAGAAGAATTAAACAAATTAAATACTATACAAAAATAACAAATACTGTAAAAAATTAACATTATGTCCAACAGGGAAGTAATGGAATATGATGTGGTTGTAGTAGGTGGAGGACCGTCCGGACTATCAACTGCAATTAAACTTAAACAACTAAAATCTGATTTAAATGTTTGTTTGTTAGAAAAAGCATCTGAAATTGGAGCACATATTTTATCTGGCAATGTTTTTGAAACTAGAGCTCTTGATGAATTAATTCCTAATTGGAAAGAATTAAATAGCCCTATTAAAACAAAAGTTTCAAAAGAAAAATTTTTATTTTTAGGAAAAACGAAATCTCTTAGTTGGCCAACATGGTTGCTGCCAAAAGTACAACAAAATCATAATAACTACATTATAAGCCTTGCTAACCTATGTAGATGGTTAGCTGAGCAAGCTGAAGCCTTAGGTGTTGAAATATTTCCAGGTTTTCCCGCAAGTGAAATTTTATACAGCGATGACGGTTCAGTTAAAGGAATTGCTACTCAAGATATGGGTTTAGATAAAGAAGGAAATAAAAAAGATAGTTTTGAGTCAGGTATGGAACTTCATGCAAAAGTTACAGTTTTTGCCGAAGGATGTAGAGGTCATCTAGGAAAGCAATTAATTAAAAAATTTGAATTAGATAAAGGAAAAAGCCCACAACAATATGGAATTGGCTTTAAAGAGATTTGGGAAATAAGTGAAAAAAACCATGAAGAGGGTTTGGTAATGCATACGGCTGGCTGGCCACTTGATAACAAAACTTATGGAGGAAGTTTTGTGTATCATGCTGAAAATAAGCAGATATTTTTAGGTTATGTAATTGGTTTAGACTATCAAAATCCACACCTTTCTCCTTTTGATGAATTTCAAAGGTTTAAAACTCATCCAGCAATTACAAAAGTTATTGAAGGTGGAAAAAGAATTTCTTATGGAGCTAGAGCATTAATTGAAGGAGGATTACAAAGTTTACCAAAAATGTTTATGTCGGGTGCATTATTAGTTGGATGTGATGCTGGTACATTAAATATGCCAAAAATTAAAGGCTCACATACTGCTATGAAAAGCGGAATGATTGCAGCTGAAGCTATATTTGAACATATAGACCAACAGAAAAATTTATCAGTTTATGAGGAAAAATTTAACAAAAGTTGGGTTTACGAAGAACTTCATGCAGCAAGAAATGTTAAACCAAGTTTTAATTGGGGTTTAATTTTAGGTATAATTTTTACAGGTATTGATCAGATATTGTTTAGAGGAAAACTTCCTTTTACTTTAAAGCATAAGCATGCTGATCATGAAACATTAAAACCTTCTAAAGAAATGTCTAAAATTGACTACCCAAAACCGGATAACGTTATAACGTTTGATAAAACTAGCTCAGTATATTTAACAGGAACAAATCATGCGGATAATCAACCAGTGCATTTAAAGCTTAACAATCCTGATTTGCCCATTAATTTTACTTTAGATAAATTTGATGAACCTGCACAAAGATATTGTCCCGTTGGAGTTTATGAAGTCCAAACTGAAAATAATGTAAAAAAATTTGTTATAAATTCTCAAAATTGTATTCACTGTAAAACTTGTGATATTAAAGAACCCTCTCAAAATATTACATGGGTAACACCTGAAGGTGGAGGAGGTCCCAAATATGGAAATATGTAATCAGGAAATATCTATTGCAAATTTTTTTAATTTTTCAATAGGAACAAGTTTAAGAGTATTTTCGTGAGTTCTCTTTAAATAGATTGAACATCCTTTTCCAGCCTCTATAGCTCTACCAACCCAATCAGCGCAGACACACCATTTGTCTCCTTCTTTTAACCCAGGAAAACCAAATTCAGGGTGTGGTGTAATTAAATCATTACCAGCTTCTTTACACCATTTCAAAAATTCATTATTAACTTTTACACACACTGTATGAAACCCATGATCATTTTCATCAGTGTTGCAACAGCCATCCCTAAACCATCCCGTTAAAGGGTCCACTGAACATTCTTCAAGTTCTCCACCTAGAACATTCTTTTGCTTTTCACTCATTAAATTTTTGTTGGATTTGGTTCATCTTTGTAAATTTTTTCTGGGTCGAAAGATTTTTCTTTTTCTTCAAACTTCATTTCAATATTTCTTGCATTATCTATTTTTCCAAGAGGGACTGACCTGTAAAAACACGATCTGTATCCGACATGACAACTAGAACCATTTCCAATATCAACAGTTAGCCATATTGAATCCTGGTCATCATCTATTCTAAGCTCTATAACTTTTTGTACAAAACCACTTACTTTTCCTTTGTGCCAAATTTGTTTTCTTGATCTACTCCAATAATGTGCTTCTTTAGTTTCTATTGTCTTTTTTAATGCTTCAACATTCATATAGCCATGCATTAATACGTCTCTTGTTTTAGCACAAACTGTCACAACTGGGATTAATCCATCGTTATCAAATTTAGGAGATAGAAGCTTTCCTTCTTCAATTTCAGCAATATTTTCTCTCTTTTTAAACATAAGATAGGTAATTATGTAGCATATCAGAAAATATATTAAATATTTTAAAATTATGAAATTATATGTATAAACGGTTTTCATGAAATTAGTTAAAAATATAGACAACAAAACCACAAAAAATAACAACGTTTCTGACAAGGAAGCGGAAGAAGCTTTTATTAAAATATTTGAGTGGATAGGAGAAGATCCTTCAAGAGAAGGATTAATTGAAACACCCAAAAGAGTTATCAAAGCATTTAAAGAATATTTTAAAGGCTATAACGAAGACGCAACAAAAATTTTAGACAAAACTTTTGGAGACGTTCAGGGCTATGATGATATGGTTATTCAAAAAAATATATCTGTTCAAAGTCATTGCGAACATCATATGGCTCCTATTATTGGAGTTGCGCATGTGGCTTATATTCCAAACAAAAGAGTTGTCGGTCTTAGTAAACTTGCAAGAGTTGTTGAAGTTTTTTCAAAGAGACTTCAAACTCAAGAAAGACTTACAATGCAAATTGCAAACACTTTGATGAATGCATTAGACGCCAAAGGTGTTGCGGTTTCTATTGATGCCACTCATCAGTGTATGACCATGAGAGGAATTAAAAAAGAACAAGCAACTACCGTTACAAATTACTATCTTGGTAAATTTAAAGAAGACTTAGGTTTTCAAAATAGATATTTGAGATTTATTAGCAAATAAATTTTTATATAATAAAATAAAAAAGATGTCAGAAAAATTTAAAGCACTATTTGTAAATCAAGAAGGTGAAAATTTTACAAGAGAAATTAAAACAATAGATAAAAGTTTTTTAAAGCACGGAGATGTTTTAGTTAAAGTTGACTACTCAGGGTTAAATTATAAAGATGCTCTCATTTTAAAGAATGGCGCAAGATTAGTAAAAGAATTTCCTCATATTCCAGGTATAGATTTTTCAGGAACAGTTGCTGAAAGTCAAAATAAAAATTTTAAAGAAGGTGATGAAATAATTCTTACAGGTTGGAGAGTAGGAGAAATATTTTTTGGTGGATACTCGCAGTTTGCAAAAGTAAATGGAGATTTTTTAGTTAAAAAACCAAAATCACTTTCATCAAAACAAGCAATGATCTTAGGAACTGCTGGACTTACGGCTCTTCAATGTTCATTTGCAGTAAAACAGGCAAGAGAAGAATTGTTACTTGGTGAAAAAGTTGAAGATGTATTAGTTACAGGGGCCTCGGGCGGAGTTGGTAGTATTGCTGTTATGATTTTAAACAAACTAGGATGCAATGTAACCGCAGTTACAAGCAAAGATAGTAATAACGAATACTTAAAGAGTATTGGTGCAAAAAATATAACAAAAACAAGTGATTTAGATAAAGAAGCAAGACCATTGGATAAGGGAATGTGGGATGGTGCCGTTGATACTGTTGGAGGAAATATACTGTCAAATGTTTTGTCTCATATAAAAGAAACTGGAATTGTTGCTGCATGCGGTAATGCTTCAAGTATAAAACTAAACACAACTGTTATGCCATTTATAATTAGAGGTGTTAAACTTTGGGGAATAAACTCTGTTAATACTTCAATTAAAAGAAGACAATTTCTTTGGGAAGAATCTTCAAAATTAATAGATTTTACATTGTTAGAAAAATCTATAAAAGAAGTAAATTTAGAGGAGCTTTTAAATATATTTCCAAAAATGTTAGAAGGAAAAACTACAGGAAGATATATTATAAACTTAAGCAAATAATGGATTGGGACAAGTTAAAAATTTTCCATGCTGTTGCAGAGGCTGGAAGTTTTACAAACGCTACAATTAATTTAAATTTAAGTCAATCAGCTATAAGTAGACAAATTCAATCCTTAGAAGATGACCTAAAAGTAAAATTATTTGAAAGACATGCTAGAGGTCTTACCCTTACAGAAAACGGAGAATATCTTTATAAAACTGCTCATGAAGTAATTTCCAAGTTAAAAGAAGTAGAGACTTCATTAGGTGATCAAAAAAACAAACCATCAGGAAAACTTACTATTACAACCGTTCGAAGCTTTGGAACTCACTGGTTAACACCAAGAATTCAAGAGTTTATGCGGATAAATCCAGAAATTGAAATAGAACTTATATTTGATGACAAGGAATTAGATTTAAGCACCAGACAGGCAGATATAGGCATTTTTATGAGAAGACCAAAGCAGCTCAGCTATATACAGAGAAAACTAATAGATATTAATTATCACATTTATGGATCAAACAAATACTTAGAAGAAAACGGTATTCCAAAAACAATAAACGACCTAAACAGTCACAGATTTATATCTTTTGGAAAAGGTGCGCCATCTCCTGTTTACAATCCTGATTGGGCTTTAAAAATAGGAATGAAGGATAACAAAAAGAGAAAATCTGTTATGAAAGTTAACAGTGTTATGGGTCTTTTGCTTGCAGTTGAAAGTGGAGTAGGATTAGCAGCACTTCCAGATTATTTGGTATTTCAGTCCAGAAACCTTATAAAGGTTGTTCCGAAAGCTGAAGGACCAGTAACAGAAGCTCATTTTGTATACCCTCAATCCATGAAAAATGTAGCTAGGGTTCAAACTTTTAAGAATTTTCTTTATAGCAAAATATCCGAATGGAAATTTTAAGGACTGCGTCAATCTGTGCGATTGATAATCATTATTAATGAGAATAATTCTCATTCACATTAATTAAAAATTAGTAAAAAGGATAAAAAAAATGAGAAAGGTATCAACTTTAGCACTTTTAATTTCTTTCTTTGCAACTTCTGTATTTGCAAATGAAGTGAATGTTTTTAGTGCAAGACATTACGACTCAGATATTCAGCTTTACGAAAAATTTACAGCAAAAACTGGAATTAAAGTAAACGTTGTATCTGGTAAATCAAAAGCCTTAGAAAAAAGAATAACCGAAGAAGGTACAGACAGTAATGCCGATCTTTATATTACTGCTGATGCAGGAAGATGTGGAGCTTTTAAAGCAAAAGGAATGCTTCAAGGCGGTTTAACATCTGCTTCAATCATATCAGCTGTACCAAAAAACTTTAGAACTTCACAGTGGGTTGGAATAGCAAAAAGAGCAAGAATAGTTTATTTCGCTCCAGAAAGAGTAAGCGGTGCCGAATTAGCTGGCTTGACCTATGAAAGTTTAGCTGATTCAAAATGGAAAGGAAGACTTGTAATAAGAAAATCTAACAACATTTATAATCAATCACTTGTAGCATCGTTAGTAAAAAATAATGGAAAAGGTGCGACAGCAGATTGGGCAAAAGGTGTTGTTTCAAACATGGCAAGAACTCCGAAAGGCAATGATAGAGCACAAATTATGGCTGTAGCAGCTGGTGAAGCTGATATTGCTGTAGCTAACACATATTACTTAGCTTTAATGTTATCAGGAAAAAAAGGTGCAGAACAACAAGAGGCTGCAAAAAAAGTTAAACCTTTTTTCCCTAATCAAGATGGAAGAGGAACACATATGAATATTAGCTGCGCTGGTTTAGTAAAGGGTGCGCCTAATAAAGCAAACGCAATTGCATTGGTGGAGTTTTTATTAAGTCCAGAAGCTCAAGAACATATTGTAAATAATACATTTGAGTATCCAATGATTGCAGGTGTTTCACCTCATCCACTAGTTGTTAATATGGGGTTAGATTTTAAACAAGATCTAAAAACTAAAGTTGTTAACTACGGTAAAAAACAAGCTGATGCATTAGAAGTAATGTTAGCAGCAGGTTGGAAATAAAAGGAACAAGTGAAAAAGAATTTATTTGATATTGATTATAATAATTCTTCTGGAGACACGGTTCTTCTGAAAGCATGCGATCCATGCGCTACAGAGTGTAAAAAAATTAATGTTAAAATAAATGGAAGAAAATTATCTGAGTTAAGAGAAGAAGAGGTGCCACACATCCTTTCCCTTTTTAATGATAAAGACTAATTTTCATTACCTATATGGTGCTCATGGCCTTCCCAATTAGATGATTTACCCCATCTAATATGCTATGAGCACTTATAAATGTATTATAAAAATATTAACATTTGGTACTTTGCAACTTTTTTAATATCTTTAGTTGTTGCTATTCCTATCATAACAGTTTTTTCAAGTTTTTTTCAAAATACATCGAATTTTTCAGAGATTTTAAGAAATACATTTTTGTTTGAATATATTTATAATTCCATTGTGTTGTTAGTAGGAGTTTTGTTTTTAACTTTTATAATAGGAGTTGGTTGTGCTTACTTAGTATCTTTCTACGATTTTCCCGGTGTAAATTTTTTTAAATGGGCTTTAATTTTATCTTTTGCTGTTCCACCATATATTTACGCATATTCTTTAACTGCTTTTTTTGAAAACTATGGGACAGCCTTTACAATTCTAAAATTTATTTTTGGTGAAGGTAATTATAATAAATTAATTTACAAATTTGATGGTATGGAAGGAGCGATATTATCTTTATCTTTCTCTCTATTTGCTTATGTATATATTTTAACTAGAGCTTCATTTTTTTATCAATCTCAAAACATGATAGATTTAGGAAAAAACCTTGGCTTTTCTAAAGTTAAATCACTTTTTTCAATAATAATACCATCAGCTAGACCAGCAATCGTTGCAGGACTTTCACTTGTTGCAATGGAAACTTTAGCAGATTTTGGAGCTGTAGATTTTTTTGGCATCTCGACACTTACAACGGGCATATATAATTCTTGGTTATCATTTGATGATTTAGCTTTTGCTAATCAATTGTCTTTTTATTTATTGATATTTATATTTGGACTATTTGTTTTAGAAAACTTATCTAGAAAAAAAGCAAAATATCACTCACCTACAAAAGGTGGATTTAAAAAAAAGGAAAAGTATAATTTATTTGGATGGAAATCATTCTTTGCTTTTTTTGCTTGCTTTTTCGTATTATTTTTAAGTTTTATATTTCCACTAAGTCAAATGCTTTATTGGACAATAATCTTTCCAAAAAATTTTATTGATTTAAACTTTATTGAATTATCTATAAATACTTTGTATTTGGTAATTTTATCTTCTATTACTTTAATAATTTTTTCTTTCATTTCAAACTACGGAAACAGAGTTTCACGGAGCAAATTTTTAAATATTTTAACTACATTCTCGGTATCTGGTTATGCAATACCAGGGATAATTCTTGCTGTTGCATTTATAAGTTTTATTGCTTGGTTTGATAATTCTGTAATTAAGTTTTTTGGTTTTGACCCAATCAAAAAATTTTTCATTGGATCAATTTTTGGATTAGTATTAGTTTATTTCGTAAGATTTTATTCATTAGCTTGTAATGGTATAAAATCAGGTTATGAAAAAATAAATAGATCTATAGACGAAAGTGCATATTTAATTGGTTACTCTAAATTTAAAACATTTACAAATATACACATTCCATATTTAAGAAATTCAGCTTTACTAATAGGTATACTAATATCCTTAGAGATTGTAAGAGAACTGCCAATAACATTAATCTTGAGACCATTTAATTTTGAAACTTTTGCAACAACTGCTTATATTTATGCTTCGCAAGATTTACTAGAAGCAGCAGCAGTGCCATCTTTATTTTTGATAATTATTGCAAGTTTCTTTATTTTGTTTACATCAAAGTATATTCTAAGAGAAAGACATGAGTAATTTTTTTGAAGTTAAAAATGCCACTTTTCAAGCTGGAAGAAATGACAAGGTAAACAATGTTTCTTTTGAGATTAAAAACGAAGGAGACGTTGTGTGTTTGCTGGGTCCATCTGGTATTGGAAAAACAACAATATTAAGATCTATTGCAGGTTTAGAAAAAATATCAAAAGGTTCAATTTTCTTAAAAGGTAGCACTTTATCTTCTGATAAAATTCATATTGAGCCAGAGAACAGAAATGTTGCATTATCTTTTCAGGAAAATAGCTTGTTTCCACATCATACAGTTCAAAAAAATATTCTTTTAGGAGCAGAAAACAAAAAAAATTCAAAAAAAAATATAAATATTGAGGAAATAATTAGTTTATTAAATTTAAATGGCATTCTTAATAAGTACCCACATCAAATTAGCGCAGGTGAAGCTCAAAGAGCATCTCTAGCAAGGTCTCTTGTTTCAGGTCCTGATTTACTGTTATTGGATGAGCCATTATCAAATATAGATCAAAGTTTTAAAGAGGAAATTCAAGTAAAATTAAAACAGATAATTAAAAACCTTAAAATAACAACTATTATAGTTACTCATGACTCTTATGAAGCATTTTATCTTGGTGATTATTGCGGAATTATTTTAAACAATGAATTAAAACAATATGATGAACCATACAATGTCTACCATTTCCCTAACTCAATTGAGGTAGTAAATTTTTTAAATAGAGGAGTCTTAATTCCTGCCAAAGTATCAAGCCCAAAAAGCCTTGAAAATTTTGAATTAGGCACAATTACGGGCAATTTTATTAAACCTTATCCAATTGGAAAAGATGTAAAACTTTTAATTCAACCAGAAGATTTAGAACATGATGACAAAAGTAACTTAAAATTAAATGTTGTTGATAAAAAATTTAGAGGCTCTAATTTTATATACACATTAAAAACTGGAAGTGATTTGTTAATACCCGTTTTTGTTCACTCACATCACATTCATCAACATGAAATTAATGATAAGTTTGGAATTAAAAAACCAATCCATATTGAGCATTTAGTTTGCTTTTAAAAATTAAATATTATAAATTTTAATAAAGGGGTGTCGTAAGACTGAGATTAAACCCTTAGAACCTGTCCGGTAATTCAGAAAGGGAGAAAAAATGGAACAAATAAATATATTAAGTCAATCATCAGCAATTCTATTAATTTTAGTATTGAGTGGTATTTTTGTAATACTTGGAATTTTTTATTCAAAAAAATATCAAGGTTTGAACAATTACTTGGTAGCCAATAGATCTATAGAAACTTTTTCACTAACATCTAGTTTTGTATCATCGGCATTAGGTGCATGGATATTATTTGGTCCAGCATCAGCTGCCACATGGGGAGGAATAGGAGCGGTAATTGGATATACGTTAGGAGCTGCATTTCCATTATTTATTCTAATATATTTAGGACAAAAATTTAGAAAATTTTATCCGAAAGGAAAAACTTTAATAGAAGTTATAAGACTAAGATTCGGAAAAAAATTATTTAAATTAATTTTATTTTTGTCAATTTTTTATATGACAATTTTTTTAATAGCAGAAGTTACTGCTGTATCAATTTTAGTGAAATATATTTCAGGAACAGATCTGTGGATTACAGCTTTAGTTATTATTATAAGCTCACTCATTTATACCTTGTATGGTGGATTAAGAGCTTCAATTTTTACAGACAATATTCAATTTGTTGTTTTTGGTTTACTGTTATTAGTTGGATTTTCATATCTTATTTCATTTAATTCAAATGAATTTAATTTTGAATTTATAAATTTAAATAAACCACACTTGTTAAGCTCAGGTTATATGCCAAATTTTACAGCTGGGTTAACTTTTTTTATTGCAGTTGCAGCAACAAATTTATTTCATCAAGGAAACTGGCAGAGAGTTTATGCTGCAAAAAACAACAAAGTGCTCAAAAATAGCCTAATTATTTCATTTATAATCATTATACCAATTGTTTTTATTATGGGATTTAGTGGATTAATTGCGATATCTCAAAACAATAATGTTTTTCCAGATCTTGCTTTTTTTTCTCTATTACTAAAAGAACAGACATTTACTTTGTCTATAATTATTTTGGTTCTTGCTATTTCTTTAACTGCAAGCAGTATTGATACATTAATTAATGCCATATCAAGTTTGATTATTGTTGATGTGAACAAGGTTGTTAAATTTAAAGGTAATTATTTAAATGCATCAAAACAAATTATAATTTTTTTATCTTTAATTGCTTTTTTTGTTGCATCTAAAGGATTAAGTATTTTATATTTGTTTTTGTTGGCAGATTTATTTTGTTGTTCTGCAGTATTGACAGTTTTTTATAGTTTTTATGATAAGAGCATTAATGAAAAAAATGCATATCTATCAATCATTATTGGTTTAACCGTTGGTTTGCTATTGTTTCCAAGTCCAGATTTTTCAAGATCTATTTTAATTGGTATTTTGCTACCCATGGATTTTTTCCCATTATTTATAACAAATTCATTGTTATTTATATCGTTTATTTCAGCTACTTTTTTTCCATTACTTGCTTGGAAAATAAAATAAAATGATTAGAATCATTTATTATGATTAATTATATATTACCTTTTATAGTTTTAATACTGGTTGTAGTTTTTATTCATGAATATGGACACTATTATTTTGCTAAAAAATATGGAGTTGGTGTAACAGATTTTTCTATTGGATTTGGTAAAGAAATATTTGGTTGGAACGATAAATCTGGCACACGATGGAAAATTTGCTGGATCCCTTTGGGCGGATATGTAAAATTTTTTGGTGATAGAAATGTTTTTAGTCAAGCTGATCAGGAAAAAATTATAAACAAATACAATATAGAAGATCAAAAAAAATTATTTGTCCTTAAACCTTTATACCAAAGATCCTTAATTGTTGCTGCTGGCCCAATTGCAAATTATATACTAGCTATTTTTATCTTTTTTTCTATTTACACTTTTGTTGGAAAAGATTTTACACCAGCTGTAATAAATGAAGTTCAAAAAGAAAGTCCTGCTATGACAGCTGGTTTAAAAAAAAATGATATAATTTTATCTATTGATGGTTACGAAGTAAAAAGCATTATGGAAGTTTCTAAATTTATAACTATGTCAACAAATGAATATATTGACTTTACGGTTTCTAGATCAAGCCAAAAACTTTCTTTTAAAGTAAAACCTAACATGGTTTTAACAGAAGATAATTTAGGAAATAAAATTAACAAAAGAATGGTAGGAATTCAACTTGGTGCTTTTAATAACGAAGTTAATCATGTTAAATTAGGTCCTGTTAAATCACTTTATTATGCTGTAAATGAAGTTTATTTTGTAAGTATTTCTTCACTTAAATATTTGGGGAGCCTGATAAGAGGTAAAGGCGACACTTCTCAATTGGGTGGTCCAATTCGAATTGCAAAAATTACTGGCCAAGTTGCTGAATTTGGAATTTTACCTTTCTTAAGTATAATGGCTTATATTTCTGTTAGTTTAGGACTTATAAATCTTTTTCCAATACCATTACTAGATGGTGGGCATTTAATGTTTTACACTTTTGAAAAAATTTTAGGAAAACCATTAAGCCAAAGAACACAAGAAGGTTTTTTTCGAATCGGAATGTTTTTACTGTTATCTTTGATGTTTTTTACAACCTTTAATGACTTAAAAGATTTAGGTTTGTTTTAGTATTTATAACTTATCAACATTTAAAAAACCCTTTAAAATCAACAATTATTAATAAAATAACTATATATTGTGCTTTCTCTCAATATGGACACTAAAAAAAAGCTTGATTTATAAGGGATTATAGCAAATAAGTTAAATAACCTTTAAAACCGGAGCTAAAAATGAACAAGAAACAATTAATAGCTAAATTATCTGCTTCACTTAATCAAAGTAAAGCTGATGCTGAGCGTACTTTTGATACTATTACCAACACTATATTGGATGCTTTAAAAGCAGACGATTCAGTGAAAATTGCTGGTTTTGGTACTTATAAAGTAGCTAAAAGAAAGGCTCGAATTGGACGAAATCCTAGAACAGGTGAACAAATTCAAATCGCAGCTTCTCAAAAAGTTAAATTTTTACCTGCAAAAGCACTTAAAGAAGTATTTAACAAATAAGCAAAATAAAATAACAGCCTTTGTGTAAATTTACATAAAGGCTGTTTGTGTATGCGAATTTTGAATCTCTATTTTTCTTTATTAAACAAGGGTTTTAGATTTTATTCACTTTCTTTCCATAATTTTTTGTAATCTATAAACGGTGACAAACCATAGCTCGAATTAACATTTGTAAAATGAACTGATAAGCTTTTTAATGGAGAGACGCAAATTTCCTTTTGATAAAGCTCATTTATGTATTTTTCAAACGGATCATGTCTGTCTAGACAATTTTTATGAAAATTATCCCAATATTTTTCAATAAATTGCTTACATGTCATAAAAGTACATAAAGTCTTACCAACTGTTCGCCAGTGTCTTTTGTTGCCTATTAAAACGTTAGTTTTTTGATTGTTCATATATAAATAAGGATAGTCACTTGGGCACATAAAAATATCTTTACTTATTTGAGAGGATATTCTTTCATATGAAGCTATCATTTCTTCCATCATTGGCTCAAAGTGTAGATAATCATCTTCAACGAAAAAAACTAAATCTTCCGTGTTTTCTTTGGCAATTTCAAAACAATAAAGCAAACTTGCAAGATTTGAAAATGTTTGTTCATTTTTTTGACTTTTGATAACTTTTTTGTAGTTGTCATGATTTAAATTTTTAATATCTATTTTAAGACCAGTATTTTTTGTGAGGTTTTTAATTTTATTTAAATTTTCATCTTTTGAACTGTCATCAATTATTATTAGATTAATTTTAATAGAAGGATATTTTTCCTTACAAAATTTAATTGATTTAATAAGCGAGTTTAGTGATCTTAAAGTGTATTCAACTTTTGGTTTTTCGAATAATCTTTTTTTATTCTGATCCCATATTTCTACATTGCTATTGGTTCTAAACAAGATAAGTACGGATGTAATTTTTCTAGAAATTTTTACTTCACCCAAGGGGAGAACAATGGATTTATCATTTAATATTGACAAATCTTGGTTAAGCTCTTTATCAAGTGTTGGTGATGTAAAATCATTTTGGTCAATTATTTCATAACCCATAATTTTAGATAGTTTAATAAATAATTTTTTTATGATGCTTTTTCTCATTATATTGTTTATGATATATTATTTACAATATTATGACTATTAAATCATCACAAACTCTAGTTGCAGAAGCTTTAAAAGTGGTAAAAACCATTTCTCCAGAAGAAGCATTGAAACTAACTGGCGAAAATAAATGTAATTTAATTGATATTAGAGATGCAGTTGAGCTTCAGAGAGAGGGAAGGATAGAAAACTCTTTCCATATATCAAGAGGGTTATTAGAATTTTCTATTCATCCGAAAAGCGCTTACTCGCAAAAAGAAAAATTGGATCTCAATAAAGAAATGGTATTATTTTGTGCGGCAGGAGGAAGATCTGCGTTAGCAGCAAAAACACTTAATGAAATGGGTTTTGAAAAAGTCTCACATGTTGAAGGAGGTTTTGGAGCGATGAAAAATAGTGGCTTTAAAATTTCTTAGTCATAAAGACTAATTTTTTTTGCATAAAATATTTTAAAGATCCAGTAGAAAAAAATTCCTAGAGGACCCACAAAATAAGTAATTAATAACGGAAAAAATATTAATGCTTTTGGCATGTTAAATTTTTGATAATCATTAACCATCCAAGCAGCACAAAATAAGTTTAATGCTAAAAAATGTATCCAAAATAAAATTAAAAAGTAACTGTTTTCAAAAAGATTTAATAGATTTGCAAAACTCACGTATAAACTAAAGTTTTTTAAAAAATCATAATCATCTGTAAAAATTGTGTAAATTAAATAGCTGTAAATTAAACTAAAGATAATTATTGGGAATATTGATGTGGTAAATATTTTACATATTCTTGATTTAGGAAAAAAAATTAAAATGAACCAGAAAGGTAAAACACCAAAGTTTAACCACAAATAGATCATTTCTATAGAAAAGTAAGTATAAATTTGTTCGATCATAAAAAAATATATTATATTAGAACATACTATGATTCCTATAAAAAATAGAAAAAAAACACTAGAAGCAACAGTGGAAGAGATGAGAAATTTCTCATTTTCTTATTTAGAAAAATTTTCACCCTCAAAACAACAGCTAAAAACATACTTATTAAAAAAATATTTAAAATCTTCAAACCCTAAAAACAAAAAACAAGACCTAGTTCATTTAATAGATGCAGTCTTATTAGATTTAGAAAAAACAAAATTTATAAGTGATAAATTTTACTCTGAGACAAAGGCAAAAAACCTAATTCAAAAAGGTAGCTCTATCAATAAAATTAGGAACTACCTAATTTCTAAAGGGATAAACAACAAATACATAAAAGAAACAATAAACAAAATTAATGAAAATAATGAAAATCAAGATTTCTTTTCTGCAATAAAAATATGCAAAAAAAAGAGAATAGGACCTTCGCGACCTGATGATAATAGACCTTTATTTTATAAAAAAGATATTTCTATATTAGCTAGAAATGGTTTTGATTTTGAAACTTCAAAAAAAGTTATGGATCTTGATAAAGATGAATATTTAAAAATAGTAAATTTATTGTGATTTTTTATTTTTATTCTTTTCTTCAATGTAGTATTTAATTTTGTTTTTAATATAGTTTTTAACAAATACAAAAACAACCAAACCAAAAATACTAACAGAAACAATAATTATTAAAATAATTCTAATTCTATCGTCCATAAATTAAAGATTTTCACTTCTTTTCAATATTAAACCTGGGTTTTTAAAATCTTTTTTTCCATAGAGTATTTCGTTGCCATCAAAATCAGAAACAATTCCTCCCGCATTTTTTAATATTGCATGTCCTGCTGCTATATCCCATTCAGATGCTCTTGGTTCTGCAACATATAAATCAAATTCGCTTGCTGCAATTACACAAAATTTTAAAGAACTTTTCATTTTTAAATGTTCAGTAACTCCAAATTTTTTATGAAGCTCGGCAATCATCGGTTTTAAATTTTGTGAGTAAGAAACGGCCTTCACTTGATTTATATCTGTTTTTTTTTCACATGTAAGTTTTATTTCTTTTTCGTCAATTAGTTCAAAACTAGATCCAAAACCATATGTATAAAATAATCTTTTTTTTGCTGGAGCATAAATTATTCCTAGCTCTGGTTTTTTATTAATTATTAAACCTGCATTTAATGTAAATTCATCTTTATTATTAATGTAATCATGAGTTCCATCAATAGGATCAATTAACCAAAAATTAGTCATCTCGTTATTTGATTTATTAGAAGTACTTTCTTCAGAAACTATTGGTACACTAGGTGTAATATTTTTTATTTTTTCTGTTAAAATCTTATTAACTTCGATATCACCGTTAGTTACTGGTGTATTGTCTGATTTAATCTCCTTTTTCAAGCCTGTTTGCCTAAGCTTAATTGATCTTTCTCCAGCGACAATAAATGTGTTAAGCAATTCATCGCTAATTTTTTTTAGTTGTTGCTTATCCATTGCTTATTTTTTCTAATTGTATGTTATTTGAAATTATTACAATTTTACCAACGTTTTCAAAATTTACAGTAATTTTTTCATTAATTATTGATTGAACCTGGCCAATTCCCCATTCTTTCTTTATTGGGTTAATAACTTTGTCTCCTGGTTCAAATTCTAAAATCATTTAATTTAATTTATAATAGAAATAAGTATAAATACCATCAATATGACATTAAAACTTAATTCTATTGGATTAAATAAAAACCCTAAAGATACGACAGTGGTTGTTGCTATGTCAGGCGGCGTGGATTCTTCAACAGTTGCAGGCATGATGAGACAAGAGGGTTACAATGTAATAGGTATAACATTAAAATTATACGACAATAACAAAGAGGTTGCACACTCAAAGCAATGCTGTTCGGGTCAAGATGTGATGGACGCAAAAAGAGTTGCGGATAAATTAAACATAGAACACAAAGTTTTATTTTATCAAAGTAAATTTAAAGAAGGAGTGGTAGATAACTTTGTTGAAAGTTATCTTAAGGGGGAAACGCCAATTCCATGTATTCAGTGTAATAAAACTGTAAAATTTAATGATTTATTTAAAGAATCAAAAAAACTAAATGCAGATGCTTTAATTACTGGTCATTATGTGAAAAGTATTACCAAAAACAATGTTACAAACATGTATAGAGCAATTGATGAAAATCGTGATCAAAGTTATTTTTTGTTTAACACAACTAGAGACCAGTTAAATTATTTGAGATTCCCTTTAGGGAGTATTTTGAAATCTGAAACTAGAGAATTAGCTAAAAAACTAAATTTAAACGTTGCAGATAAACCAGATAGTCAAGATATATGTTTTGTTCCAAATGGTGACTATGTATCAGTAATTGAAAAAATTAGACCAGATGCTTTTAAAAAAGGAAATATAAAAAATGCAGGCGGCAAAGTTATTGGTGTTCACGATGGTATTGTAAATTTTACTATTGGACAAAGAAAAGGAATAAAAGTAGCTGCAAAGGATCCACTTTATGTTGTTGAAATTAATGCAGAAAAAAATGAAATTATTGTTGGATCTAAGAAACAACTTTTAAAAAATCAAATTAAACTAAAAAATTTAAATTTACTGTCTGACAGTAAGGAATTTGAAAACGAAATTTTAGTCAAAGTCAGATCCACAGGAAAACTATTGAAATCAAAAATAAAAATTAAAAACCGTAATGATGCAACTCTATCTCTCCAAGAAGACGAATATGGAATTTCCCCAGGACAAGCTTGTGTCTTTTACTCTAAAGATCAGTATGGTTATAAAGTTCTTGGTGGTGGGTGGATAAAAAAATAATTAATTTTTAATATTTTTCCACATAAAAAAGGTTAACAAATAGAAAGCAATAACTCCTAAAAAATAATCCCATTCTAAAGCATGTTTTAAATGTGTATTACCCGGCATACTAATTAATGGAATACTAATTATTGCTACTATTATTAATAGAGAAACCAAAATTAGCTTAGTTTTAAGAATTTTTTCATTGATAAATTTAAATATTTTTTCTTTTAATGAGTAAATAGTAATTACCAAATAAAATTGTGCTGTTATTTCAAAAATTATAAAAGATAGTAAAATAACTCTTCTAAATAATTTGTATAAATCATTGTCAAACTTTATTCCTAGAAATATTGAATGTAGAATTAAAAATACTGCTGAACTTACGCCAAAAAAAACAAATATTTTTATATTTTTGTGGTTTGTCTCAAAAGAGTTAATTATTTTTTTATTATAAAACCAATATTTAATTAATAAAAAGGATGTAAATATCATTAAAGGTTTAAAAATTAAATAAGTTGGAAAAACCCTTGCAGTCCTACTAATAGACGCTCCACCATCAATATAAGGAAAAGTATTATGTATTACATGAGCAGGGTCAGGAAAAAGTCCGTGAAATTGAGTGATTAAAATTAGACAGGTATTAACTGCTATAAAAGGAATTATGAAAATCCAAATACTTATAGATTTAGCTTTTGCTATACTTTTCATTAACTAAAAAAGATTATTTTTTCTTATTTTTTTTTCTTGCTCTTCTTTTCTTAGAGCCCATTTTTCTTCGGCCTCTGTGTTTTTTTGGATATCCCATAATTGCCTCAATTTTATAATTTTATTGACTTATTTGCTGGATATAGCATTGTCATAAATACATATCAATTTTTTTATGGCTAAATCTTTTAGGACTTTTTTAAAACATACTGCAAAAGATTATTATAATCAGTCTGTAAACCCTCCTGTTGTTAGGGCTTCGACCATTATATTCAAATCAATGAATGAACTTCGAAAAACACAGTCTAAAGGTAAAAAGAATCCTATTGGAGGCCATTTTGACTATGGAAGGCAAGGAACCTCAACAACATTTATTTTGCAACAAATGTTAAGAGAGATGGAAGAATGTCATCATGTATTCTTAACTCCAACTGGATTTGGCTCAGTTTTTCTATCTATTTTTAGCGTTGTAAGACCAGGAGATGAAATTCTTGTAGCTGATCCAGTTTATTACCCCACAAGACTCTTAACTGAAGATTTTCTTAAGTCATTTAATATTAAAACAATTTTTTATGATCCTTATAATTTGAACAGTTTAAAAAAAAAAATTACAAAAAAAACAAAATTGATTTATGTTGAAAGTCCAGGAAGTAACTCATTTGATTTTCAAGATTTATCAAAAATAATTTCAATTGCAAAAAAATATAAATTATTTACTGCAATTGATAATACTTGGGCCACACCGTACTTTTTAAAACCTATTAAGTTAGGATTTGATATGTCTATTGTATCAGCAACAAAATATTACTCAGGTCACTCTGATGTAATGGGTGGAAGTTTAGCTGTTAATAAAAAGGTTTTTAAATATGTAGAAAAGGCGAACAAAATAACAGGTT
Source organism: uncultured Pelagibacteraceae bacterium (assembly GCA_902588635.1). GTDB lineage: Bacteria > Pseudomonadota > Alphaproteobacteria > Pelagibacterales > Pelagibacteraceae > Pelagibacter. Next base: position 46,139 of record CACIPW010000002.1, read on the forward strand.
TAAGATTAGGACCTGATGATGCTTATCTTATAATAAGAGGATTAAGAACACTTGACGTTCGTTTAGACAAACATCAAGAAAATGCAAAAAAAGTTGCAACTTTTTTATCTAAAAATAAAAAAGTAAAACTTTTATACCCTTTTAAAAAAGGTTCATACAATTACAAAATGTGGAAAAAATATTATTCAGGAGCAACTGGCTTAATGGGACTTAGGATTAAAGCGAAAAGCAAAAAATCAGTTACTAAATTTGTAAATTCATTAAAACTTTTTGGATATGGGTATAGCTGGGGCGGATTTGAAAGCCTTGCTTTGCAACAAGAATTTAGGGAGTTAGGAAATAGAAAATTTTTACATTTACCAAAAGATGAGCATCTAGTTAGATTACATATAGGCCTTGAAGATCCTAAAGATTTAATAGCAGATTTAAAAAGATCTTTAAGATTTATTAAATGATCCAAGAAAATTTTATTCCAAATAAAACTGCTTTAACAACATTAATAGCAGCATGCTTAGTAGTTATTATTTCTTTAGGTATTAGACAAACATTCGGTCTTTTCTTTTTTGATTTTGAAGTTGATCTTGGTTGCACTCAAACAGAGTTTGGTTTTGCAATGGGCATACAATTATTTTTTTGGGGACTATTTGGACCAGTCTTTGGAATAATTACAGATAAAATTAGCGGAAGAGTGGCAGTATTTATAGGCTTTTTATTTTATTTAGCTGGAATTTATTTTTTAAATTATGGACCTAACACAGGTTTTTGGTTTACTTTTGATATTGGGATTTTAATCGGAATTGGCCTTGCAGCAACTGCAATAAGCATTCCTATTACAATAGTATCAAAACATTTTCCTTTAAATACTAGAACCATGGCAATAGGAATTGTTACTTCAGCAGGTTCTTTTGGATATTTTGTGTCTCCTATGTACACAAGATTTACACTTATGGAATTTGGTTGGAACGTAACATTAGTTATTTTTGGAGTTATGATTCTAGCAGGTTTAATTATTTCATTATTTTTATCAACCTCAACTCAAGAAGTTCAACAAGAAAATGAAAACAGGCAAACAGCTATGGAAGCAATTAAAGAGGCTTTTTCAAATAAAAGTTATAATTATTTAACTTTAGGTTTTTTTGTTTGTGGTTGGCATATAGCTCTTGTTGCTACACATATTCCAATGCATATAAGAGATAAAGGTTTAGAAGATTGGACTGCAACTGCAATTTTAGCACTAATTGGATTATTTAATGTTTTTGGAACTTTAACTAGCGGATATTTATCTGCAAGAATTAGTAAGAAAAAACTACTAAGTGCAATTTATTTATTAAGAGGAGTTTCATTGATATATTTTGTTTTCACCCCTGCTAGCGTACTTAATGCCTTAATTTTTGGAGCAACATTTGGTTATTTATGGTTATCTACCGTACCACCTACCAGCGGTATAGTTGGCCATATTTTTGGAACAAAATATATAGCCTTGTTGTACGGATTTGTTTTTTTGAGTCATCAAGTTGGGTCTTTTCTTGGAGCTTATCTTGGAGGATTATTTCATGATTTATATGGTTCTCTCGATTATGCTTGGTACATTTCTATTGCTTTATCTTTATTTGCAGGCTTGATACATTTACCTATAAAAGAGAAAGCAATTGAAAGACCTCAGTACGCATAAACTAAAATTTAGTCCTTATTTAGAAAAAATTTATAATTCTGATAAGCCGTTAATTATATACAAAGTAAAAGATGGATATAATTTATATACTGATTTTTCTAAAAAAGTTATTTTAAAAAATAAAAATATAAACAAATTTTTTAATTTTTTTACTAATAAAAAATATAAAAAGGATACTGATCTCTTTATAGGCTTTTTTGGATACGAAGTACTTTGTAATTTATTAAATATTAAAATTAAGAATCAAAAAAAACTTAATTTCTACAAGGGTATTTTTTACAAACCAGAAACCTTGGTCAAGATAAGAAAAGATATAAAAATAATTTCATCAGTTAAAAAACATAAGTTTAGTAGTCATTTTAATAAAACCCAAATCTTGAGCTCATTTAAAATGAATATTAATTACAAAAAATACAAAAAAGTGTTTGATTTATTTTCAAAAAAAATAAGACAAGGAGAAACTTATCAAATTAAAATTTGCACAAAATATAAAAATAAATCAAAAATCAATCCTGTAAATTTTTTTTGGAAACTTATGAAAATCAACTCCTCTCCTGAGTCTTTTATGATTAGGGATAAAAATTTTTCTATAGTTAGTTGTTCTCCTGAAACTCTAATTGACAAAAAAGGAAAAAAAATAATCACAAAACCAATCGCAGGAACTCTTAAGAAAAGCAAAAAAATTAGTAAAATAAAAGCACTAAATTTTTTTAGAAATAACGAAAAAGAAACTAAAGAACATAATATGATTGTTGATATGGAGAGGAACGACCTATCGAAAATATGTAAGCCTGGAACAGTAAAAATATTAAAGAAAAAGTATGTAGAAGAATACAAACACCTTTTTCATTATGTAACCTCAATACAAGGCATATTGAAAAATAAAATTGATATAAAAAGTATAATAAAATCAATGATGCCAGGAGGATCTGTTATTGGATGCCCAAAGATTAGAACTCTTGAACTTTTAAATAAACAAGAAAAAGAAGATAGAAATATATTTACAGGAAGTTTTGGTTACATCAAGTTCAACCAAGATATGAAATTTAATATAATTATAAGGTCTATATTGAATTATAAAAATATTTCAGAAATATCAGCAGCTTCTGGTGTGGTATTAGATAGTTCTGCAAAAAAAGAATTTAATGAAAATTTTATTAAGGCAAAATCATTACTAGAATTATATAAATGATATATATTATTGATCATCAAGACTCATTCACATGGAATGTTGTTCATCAATTTTCAATGTTTGACAAAGTATATTGCTCAAATTATTTTGAAATCAATCAAAAGAAACTTGAACAATCTGATACGATAGTTTTATCACCAGGACCAGGAGCACCAAAAAACTATCCCTTAACTTCAAAAATTTATAAAAAATATAAGGGAAAAAAGAAAATAATTGGGATTTGTTTGGGCTATCAACAAATTTTGTTTAATGAAAAAGGAAAAATAGTACAACAGAAAAATATTTTTCATGGTTATCAATCAAAGGTAAAAGTAACAAAAGAAAGCAAATTATTTAAAAAAAACAATTTTTTTAATGTAGGAAGATACCATTCTTTAAAACTATACGAACCCTATAATTCTGATAGTGTAAAAATAACTATGAGATGTGCTAAATCAAATATAGCAATGGCTATTGAAGATATTAAAAACAATATTTATGGTTTTCAATTTCATCCTGAATCATTTTTAACAAAAAATGGCAACATTATTATTAAAAAAATCTTATCGGCATAAAGATCTAAAAGAAATAAAATTTCACGATCTTTGGAATTCTCATGGTGTTTTTACAACTATGAGAATTATTGGTAAACCCGTAAAAATTTTATTTTTTAAACAACATATAGATAATTTAATTAGATCATTAAAAATTTATAGAATTAATAAAAAAAATATAAAAAAAAACATTCTTTATTTAATTAAATTAAATATTAGTAAAAATAAAAAATATGATCATCTTTTTAGAGTAGCTTTAAATAATAAAATGATCTCTGTTTCATTGAGAAAAAGACCAAAACCAAAATTAAATTTTACCCTTAAATTGCTTAACTACAAAAGAATAGATCCTAAATATAAGAATTTAAAATATAAAAAAATTTTAAATTTTCTTAAAAAATTAGACACAAGAAAATCAGATATAGCTCTATATGAAGATAACAAGATATTAGAAACTGGAACCTCTAATCTCTTGTTTATAAAGGGTAACAAAATACATTCGCCAATTAAAAATTTTTATGAAGGAACAACGTATAAATTTTTTTTAAAAAAATTAAGAAAAATTAAGAAAAAAAATATATCAATCGATTCCCTTAATTTTTATGATGAAATTATTGTTATTGGTTCTGGGAAAGGAGTAGTTTCCGTGAATCGTATTGAAAAAACACAATGGAAAAGAAAAAGTTTAAAAAATTATAGAGTTTTATCCAAAATTTATGGAAAAGCCGTTATGAACTGTCCGCGATATAACAGTTGATCTATTTTGACATCTATACTAAAAACTTTCTTCTAAAGGGAGAGAAAAATCATGATCTTATTTGCAAATCCATTTGCTATTCTAGCAGAAACAGTGTCACCGATTTTTATGCAATCTTTTGTCGTTGCAATGGTGATATTGATTATTATTGGAACTCTTTTAGACATTATTCATAAAAAAAATGTTAAGTATTTTTTTGAAAATGCAAAAAAAGCAAAACTATCTGCTACAAAAACTTTGACCACAGGTGAAAAAATATCTGTAATTTCTAAAACTATTGTCAGTGATATAGCTACAACATCAGAGTTAGGTGCGGGAAAAAGAAGAGCCGCACATCTACTTGGAATGTATGGAACAATTTTATTCTGGATTGGATCAGCAATAATGATTTTTTGTTATTCAAACCCATCTTCAAATACACCATCTTTTTGGCCAATCATCTGGCACGTTGGCGCAATAATGACAGTTATTGGTGGAGGTTGGTTTTGGTTTTTTTTAAGAGTAGATGTTTATTCAGAAGCTCAACCTTGGTACAGAATTATTAAAGCAGATTTATTTGTGCTTGCCCTTGTAGCATCTTCTTTGTTTGGTTTAATTTGGTCATATCTACAATCATTAAACTTAAATGATAGATGGGATGATAAAGTATTCTTAGTTCTATTTATTGTATCAAATTTAGTTTTATTCGGAGGAGTTTATTGGTCAAAATTTGCACACATGTTTTACAAACCTGGTGCTGCAATACAAAAAAATTTAGCAGAAGCAGATGGATCTAGAGACAATTTGCCGCCCGAATCTGATGCGCCAAAACAATTTGGATTAGGTATAACAAGAGAAGATCCAAAACATTATTAATATGACACTGAAAGGAAAAAAATAAATTATGTCAACTTTTGTATACATGACACGTTGTGATGGCTGTGGACATTGTGTTGATATATGTCCTTCAGACATTATGCACATAGATGAAACTATTAGACGTGCAAAAAATATTGAACCAAATTTTTGCTGGGAATGTTACTCATGCGTCAAGGCATGTCCAAATCATGCAATTGATGTTCGTGGTTACGCAGATTTTGCTCCAATGGGTCATAGCGTAAGAGTTAGAAGGGAAGAGGAAAAAGGAACAATTTCTTGGAAGATTAAATTTAGAAATGGAACAGTAAAAGATTTTGTATCACCAATAACAACTAAACCATGGGGAAAATTTATTCCAAAACTTGCTGATGAGGAAAAACCTAACCAAGGTGAAATAAATTCCCAAACTCTTTATTTAGAACCCGAAGGTTTAAACACTAATAAAGAATTACCAAAAGTTGAAAAAAGTGCATTTAAAAAAGGGGTTTATTATTAATGGCTAATAAAACTATTTTAGAAGATTGCGATATACTTGTTGTAGGAGGAGGCATGGCAGGTACTGGTGCTACCTTTGAAGCAAGACACTGGGGTAGAGATTTAAAAATTATATGTGTCGAAAAAGCCAATATAGACAGAAGTGGAGCTGTCGCTCAGGGTCTATATGCAATCAACTGTTATATGGGAATGCAATGGGGTGAAAATCAACCAGAAGATCATGTTCGTTATGCAAGAAACGATCTAATGGGTTTAGTTAGAGAAGATCTTGGCTATGACATGGCAAGACACGTAGATTCAACTGTTCATATGTTTGATGAATGGGGCTTGCCAATGATGAAAAATAAAGAAACTGGTCGTTACCAACGTGAAGGTAAATGGCAAATAATGATTCATGGTGAAAGTTATAAACCAATAGTTGCTGAAGCTGCAAAAAAATCTGCAGATAAAATTTACAACAGAATAATGATTACACATCTGCTTATGGATGAAGCAAAAGAAAATAGAGTAGGTGGAGCGGTAGGTTTTAATATGAGAACAGGAGACTATTATGTCTTTAGAGCAAAAACTGTAATAGTTGCAGCAGGTGGAGCGTCTCACATTTTCAAACCTAGAGCTGTTGGAGAAGGAATGGGCAGAACATGGTATGCACCATGGAGCAATGGTTCAGCTTATGCTCTTCCAATTGCTGCAGGAGCTAAAATGACACAAATGGAAAATAGAATTGTATTGTGTAGATTTAAAGATGGTTATGGTCCAGTTGGAGCATATTTTTTACATTTAAAAACTTATACTCAAAATGCTAACGGCGAAAATTATGAAAAAAAATGGTATGAACAAACAAAAAAACTTGTTGGTGAATATATAGACCACCACCCAACTCCGACTTGTTTAAGAAACCATGCTTTTATACAAGAGACAATGGCTGGGGGTGGACCAATTCACATGGTAACAAAAGAAGCTTTCCAAGATCCACATTTAGAAACAGTGGGATGGGAAAACTTTCTTGGAATGACTGTTGGACAAGCAGTTGTTTGGGCATCACAAAATATTGATCCAAAATATACTAATCCTGAATTAACTACATCTGAGCCATACGTAATGGGATCTCATGCTACTTGTTCAGGCGCATGGGTTAGTGGCCCTGAAGACATCTCTCCACCAGAGTATTTCTGGGGTTATAATAGAATGACAACAGTAGATGGCTTATTCGGAGCAGGGGACACCGTTGGTGGCAGCGCGCACAAATTTTCATCTGGTTCTTTTACAGAAGGACGTTTAGCAGCAAAAGCAGCTGTAAAATATATAGAAGAGCAAAAAGCCAAAGATATTAAAGTTAGTGATAAACAGTGCGATGAGTTTAAAAAAATTATATTTAAACCTTTAGAAAATTATACCGTAGGAAGAAACGAGATTACTGGAGGAACTGTTTCTCCAAGTTATATTTTACCAATACAAGGTCTTCAGCGTCTACAAAAAATAATGGACGAGTACGTTGGAGGAATATCATACAATTACATGACAAATGAAAATACATTAAAAAGAGGTTTAGAACTATTAGATTGGCTGGAAGAGGATCTAGAAAATATTGGCGCTGAAGATTATCACCAGCTTATGAGAGCATGGGAACTAAAACATAGAACTCTTACATCTCAATGCGTGACAGAGCATACTCTTTTTAGACAAGAAACGCGTTGGCCAGGATATTATTATAGGGGCGATTATATGAAGTTGGACGATGAAAACTGGCACTGTTTGACACTGTCAAGACGTGACCCAAAGACTGGAAAATTTTCCATGGAGAAGGCACCCGTTTATCACATTATTGATGATGAAAAAGAAAAAAAAGAAGCCTCATAAACAAATTTAATGAGCATACTTGAGAAGCCCGACGAAGAAATTTTCAAAATAGCGAACCCTATCTGGGCAAACTTAATAAAATCTTCAAACATGAAAGACTATGGTGGTTTTACAAAAGATTTCTCTTCACAAATGCTTTATGGGGCAAATGAAGTTGAGCTGGGCAAGCAATGGGCAAGCAATGAGCTCATTTCAAATTTATCTAATGAATACAAGCCCTTTGGATGTTTAAGGAGAGGGCAGCATATAACTGTTCTCTATAAACAGACCAGCACCAAGATGCCAGGAGATTTTTTAGGTCGTCTTGTGCTAGGAGATGAGGGAGGTCTTACAAAGGTCTTCGGAGCCACAATATTCTAAAAAAAAATTCTAAATTTTGTAAATTAAGCTTGCAAATTTTGATCTGCGGGTGTAATTCGCATTCATGCTTAATAATTTAAATAAAAATCTTAAAAAAATTGTTAAGTTTGTTCCAGAAAATTTTAATAATTTAACATCAAAATCAGCGATTTATTTTGGTTTAGCGGTCTATTGGTGTGTAATTCTTGCAGGAACTGTTTTAAATATAATTTAATTTAAAATTTTAATTTTTTTTTACCAATTAGTTGACTTTAATATTCTAGAGGAATAATTACTACTCATGGAGTTTTTTCTTCCAATTGCAGAAGTTTATGTAAGTTTACCACTCATATTTATATTAAGTTTATTTGTTGGAATTTTGTCTGGATTATTTGGTGTTGGAGGTGGTTTTTTAATGACGCCTTTTTTAATTTTTTTAGGAATTCCTCCAGCATATGCAGTACCAAACGAAGCAAATAATATATTAGGAACATCAATATCTGGTTCAACCACACATTATCTAAAAGGAACATTAGATTATAAGATGGGTTTAATGATTGTAGCTGGTGGAATAGTTGGTACAGTTCTTGGAATTTTAACTTTTACTTATTTTCAAGATATTGGAAAAATAAATATAGTTATTTCATTATCCTATATGTACATACTCGCAATAATTGGAACTATGATGTTGGTTCAAGGAGTAAGTGAAATTGATAGAGCTAGAAGAAAAATAATTTTAAAACAAAAATTACATTCTCATTATTGGATTCACGGGTTGCCATTTAGAATGAGATTTAAAAAATCAAGGCTATACGAAAGTATATTTACCCCAATAATTATTGGTTTATTAGTTGGGTTTATTGCAGCTATCATGGGAATTGGAGGAGCTTTCATTTTAGTGCCTGCAATGATTTATATTATTGGAATGCCAACGAAATTAATTCCAGGCACATCTTTGTTTGTTACAATTTTTATTAGTGCAATTGTAACTATTCTTCACGCATTTAATTATGGTTCAATAGATTTAATTTTAGTTGCAGTATTAATTCTAGGTTCAATATTAGGTGTACAAATAGGCCAAAAAATTGGTGAGAAGTTTGATAGTTCACAATTCAAAACAATCTTAGCAATGCTTTTGTTACTAGTTGGAATTGCAATTGCTTACGATACTTTTTTTGTAGAAGAAACTGCTAAAATGACTGTAGACAATGGTACTAAAACTTTTGGACCAATCGCACAATTTGTTAAAAAACTTTCAGATGAAGTTCCTGTATTATATGGATTAACTTCAATTACACTTGCTTTAGTTCTAGGAGTTGGCGCAGCTATAGTTAGAAGATTTTTTTCAAATTTAAGAAAAAAATTAATGGAAAAATCTAAAGCTTAACTTTTATGCACTTCTAAATAGCTTAGTCATAACAAACTCTTTATGACCCAGTACTTCAGCACAAGTTAAACGACCACTAGCAGTTCTAATTGTTGTTTTTATCAATTCATCACCAGCTTGGTCCATATTCATTTCTCTTTTTAAAATTTTGGAAACATCTAAATCAATATGCTCTTTCATATTAATTGCTGTACTTGGGTTTCCTGTTAATTTAACTACAGGTTCTATAGCGTTTCCTATAATGTTGCCTTGCCCTGTTGGAAATAAATGAATGTTAAAACCAGCAGCTGCTTGTAAAGTTAAACATTCTCCAGCAGCAGATGAAGTATCCATAAAATATAGTCCAGGTCCTTTTTTGGGTTCTTCAGCTGGAGTTAATACATCAATAAATTTTCTTGATCCAATTTTTTGAAAATTACCAAAAGCTTTTTCTTCAATTGTAGTAAGGCCTCCAGCAATATTGCCTGCTGTTGGCTGGCTTTCTGAAAGATCATTGGTTGCTTCTTTTAGAATGAAGTCATTATAATCACTCCATGTTTTCATGAATTTTTTAGAAGCTTCAGGTGTTGCTCCTCTTGTAGCACAAACTTTTTCAGCTCCGGTAAGTTCGGAAGTTTCACCAAAACAAAGATGAACTCCTAAAGGTTCCAGTTTATCCATTAAATTTCCTACAGCTGGATTGGCAGCCATTCCCGAGGTAGTGTCTGACTCTCCGCATTTAACTGAAATCCATAAATCACTTAAAGGACATTCTTCTCTCTGTATTTCAGATGCCCATTGTGAAAATTCTTGTGCTTTCTCAGATGCTTTCATTATAGTTTTAATATCACCGGCTCCTTCAATGCTAAAACCCTCTACTGGTTTTCCAGTTTTTGCTATTGCATCAACAATTTTTTTAGTCCATTTTGGTTCAATACCAATTACAACACATGCGGCAACATTTGGATTCTTTCCAGTCCCTATCATTGTGTCAAAAAACAATTCTAAGTCAGCACCAAATTGAAGTCTTCCATAAGCATGAGGAATTGCAAAAGTTCCTTTTATATTATTAGCAACAGCTTCTGCACAAGCATTTGAAATATCATCAACGGGAAGAACTACCACATGGTTTCTAGTGCCAACTCTTCCATTTTTTCTTTTATAACCTAAAAAACTTTTTGGAATTTCCATATTTTTACCACTTCTTAGTTTTTACGTTGTGAACATGAACATGCTCGCCCTTTTTAATTGGCTTAACAACTTTACCTATATCATGACCATATTTTAATATCGTGTCGCCTTCTTTAAAGTCAATCATTGCTATTTTGTGACCTAAAGTAATTTCATTTTTGGACTTAATTTTTATAGAGCCATCATTTTCCATAATCCAGCAATTACAGTCTTGATTAGGAGTGATTTTTTCAATAACTACAACGCCTACGTTGTCTTTTTCATCATGTATAATAATATCAGTTGTTGCCATATAGCGATTTCTTTATTTGAAATTTAATAGATCTTATATATTAATCATATTCTTTAACAAATAAAAAATATTTAGAGAGAATTAAGATATGACTAAAATGACAACCGAAGAAGCTTTTATTAAAGTTCTTCAAATGCATGGCATTGAACATGCATTTGGAATTATTGGCTCTGCATTCATGCCAATCTCAGATTTATTTCCAAAAGCTGGAATTACTTTTTGGGATGTGGCACATGAAACTAATGGTGGGTTAATAGCAGATGGTTATACAAGAGCTACTGGCAAAATGTCTATGGTCATAGCACAAAATGGTCCCGGCATAACTGGACTTGTTACCCCAATTAAAACAGCCTATTGGAATCATACACCTTTGCTTTTGGTAACACCTCAAGCTGCTAACAAAACTATGGGACAAGGTGGATTTCAAGAAGTAGAACAAATGAACTTGTTTAAAGATATGGTTTGTTATCAAGAAGAAGTTAGAGACCCATCAAGAATGGCAGAGGTTTTAAATAGAGTTATAGAAAAGGCAGTAAGAGGTTCTGCGCCAGCACAAATAAATATTCCAAGAGATTATTGGACACAAGTTATTGATATTGATCTTCCACCAATTGTAAGATTTGAAAGACAAGGCGGAGGCAAAGAAGCAATTAATAGAGCTGCAAAATTATTATCTGAAGCAAAATTTCCAGTCATTTTGTCCGGTGCTGGAGTTGTAATTGGCGACGCAATAGAAGATTGTAAAAAACTTGCTGAAAAATTAGATGCACCAGTTTGTAGTGGTTATCAACACAATGACAGTTTTCCAGGTAGTCATCCATTAGCTGTTGGACCTTTAGGTTACAATGGTTCAAAAGCTGCGATGCAGTTAATTTCAAAAGCCGATGTAGTTTTAGCGTTAGGAACAAGATTAAATCCTTTTTCAACTTTACCAGGTTATGGAATTGACTATTGGCCGAAGAATGCAAAAATTATTCAAGTAGACATGAATCCAGACAGAATTGGACTTACAAAAAAAGTAACAGTTGGTATTTGTGGAGATGCAAAATTAGTTTCTAAACAACTTTTAGATAAACTTTCACCTAAAGCTGGAGATAGTGGAAGAGAAGAAAGAAAAAATTCAATACATCAAACTAAATCTGCTTGGCTTCAAACTTTAACTGGTTTAGATCATGAAGAAGATGATCCAGGAACAGTTTGGAATAAGGAAGCTAGAGAAAGAGATAAAGATAGAATGTCACCCAGGCAAGCTTGGAGAGCAATCCAAGAAGGAATGCCTAATGATTCTATAATTTCAAGCGACATAGGTAATAATTGCGCTATTGGAAATGCATATCCAACTTTTGAAAAAGGTAGAAAGTATTTAGCTCCAGGTTTATTTGGACCTTGTGGTTACGGTTTTCCATCTATCTTAGGCGCAAAAATTGGTTGTCCTGAAACTCCTGTTATAGGTTTTGCTGGAGATGGAGCCTTTGGAATAAGCATGAATGAAATGAGTTCATGTGCAAGAAAAGAATGGCCATCAATAACAATGGTAATTTTTAGAAATTATCAATGGGGAGCAGAAAAAAGAAACTCTATACTTTGGTTTGATGATAACTTTGTTGGAACAGAACTTGATCCAGAATTAAGTTATGCAAAAGTAGCTAACGCTTGTGGTTTGAAAGGTGTATCAGTTAAAACTATGGAAGAAACAACAAAAGCGATCAAACAATCTTGTGAGGATCAAAAAAAAGGGATCACAACCTTTATAGAAGTAATACTTAATCAAGAATTAGGAGAACCATTTAGAAGAGATGCTATGAAAAAACCTGTTAAAGTTGCAGGCATAAATAAAAGTGATATGAAAACTCAAAAACCTTTAAATGGATGATGTTAAGATAAGCTCTAATAAAAGTTTCGGAATAGTATTCTTTGTAGTTTTTTTAATAATTTCCATATTTCCTTTAATAAATGAAGGAAATTTAAGAATATGGGCATTAATTATTTCAATAATTTTTCTTATTTTGGGATTGGTAAATTCTAATATTTTAACTCCTTTAAATAAAATTTGGTTTAGATTTGGGTTAATTTTAGGAAAAATAGTCTCTCCAATAGTGATGAGTGTAATATTTTTTTTAGTGGTAACTCCCATTGGTATTTTAATGAGAATTTTAAGAAAAGATTTATTAAATTTAAAAATTAATGACAGCAAATCTTATTGGGTTGAAAAAAGTGAACCAAAAAGCAAAATGAGAAATCAATTTTAATATGAGTTTTATTAAAGAATTTTTGGAATTTTTAAAAGTTAGAAAAAAATATTGGCTTTTACCTATTATTATTGTTCTCGTTTTATTTGGTGGATTAATCATTTTAAGCCAAGGCTCAGCAGTAGCCCCTTTTATTTATACAATTTTTTAAAGTGAGATCAATCTTAGGTATATCTGCATTTTATCACGATAGTGCAGCTTGTATTTTAAAAGATGGAGAAATTATTGCAGCAGCCCAAGAAGAGCGTTTTACAAGAATAAAACATGATGCAAGATATCCACGTAATGCAATTAATTTTGTTTTAAATTTTGCAAATTTAAAATTAAGCGAAGTAGATCAAATTGTTTTCTTTGAAAAACCATTTTTAAAATTTGAAAGACTTTTAGAAACATACGTGGCTTTTGCTCCAAAAGGATTTTTCTCTTTTAGTAAAGCAATGCCTCTATGGATTAAAGAAAAACTTTTTCAGAAAAATTTATTATTTAATAAACTTAAAGAACATGATGAAAATTATAAATCTGATCAAAACATTTTTTTTTCAGAACATCACTTAAGCCATGCTGCTAGTGCTTTTTTTCCGTCTCCATTTGATGAAGCTGTGGTTTTAACAGCTGATGGAGTTGGAGAATGGGCAACCACCACAGTTGCTGTCGGAAAAGGTAATGCATTAGAAATTAAAAAAGAAATTCACTTTCCTCATTCGCTTGGTCTCCTTTATTCAGCTTTTACTTATTACATTGGATTTAAAGTTAACAGTGGAGAATATAAATTAATGGGTTTGGCTCCTTACGGCAATTCAATTTATGAAGACAAGATAAAAAAGTTATTAGACATTAAAGAAGACGGAACTTTCAGACTAGATCAAAAATATTTTAATTACGCTACTGGGCTTACAATGACCAATGACAAGTTCAATAATTTATTTGGACAAAAACCGAGAAATTCTCGAAATGAAAAGATAGCTCAATTTCATATGGATATTGCAGCATCTATTCAAAAAGTTACTGAACAAATAATGATTAAATTAGCAAAAGCTATTCGTAAAGAATATAATATTAAAAATCTATGTTTAGCTGGAGGTGTTGCGTTAAATTGTGTAGCTAACGGTAAAATTCTTAATGAAAAGATTTTTGATAACATTTGGATCCAGCCTGCAGCTGGTGATGCCGGTGGTTCTTTAGGCGCTGCCTTAGCGTTATGGCATATAGATCAAGGGAATAAAAGGAAGACAAATTCAGAAGACGATATGAAAGGTTCATTTTTAGGACCAGAATACTCACAAGACAAAATTCAAAAAGAATTAAAGTCAATTGGTGCCAATTTTGAAACCATAAATTATGAAGATTTAATTAATCAAACATCAGAACATTTATCCAAAGGAAAAGCTGTTGGCTGGTTTCAGGGAAGGATGGAGTTTGGACCAAGAGCGCTTGGCGCCAGGTCAATTTTAGGAGACCCAAGGTCAGATAAAATGCAAAAAAATCTTAACTTAAAAGTTAAATACAGAGAAAGTTTCAGACCATTTGCACCTTCGATTTTACAAGAAGATCTATCTAATTGGTTTGAAATGTGCGTTGATAGTCCATACATGTTATTAGTTGCTAACGTTAATTCTAAAAAAAAAATTGAAATGTCAGATGAACAAAAGAAGCTTTTTGGAATTGAAAAATTAAATATAAAAAGATCAGAAATACCAGCGGTAACCCATGTTGATTATTCTGCCAGAGTTCAGTCTGTTAACATGAATACTAACAAACGCTATTATGATTTGATTTCAAAATTTAAAGAAAAAACTGGGTGTCCTGTAATTGTTAATACTTCATTTAATGTAAGAGGTGAGCCAATTGTGAATACTCCCACAGATGCCTTTAATTGTTTTATGGGTACAGAATTAGATTATTTAATAATTGGAAACTGTATTTTAGATAAAAAAAAACAAGATCTAAATCTTAAAAAAGACTATACAAAAGAATTCGAATTAGATTAAAATTTGGTTTTTTAAATTATATTAGCTTTTACAGATCCTAGCTTGTCTATTTTTCCTATGTAAAGACCTTTATTTTTTATTGGAACTACGCCTACGGTAGAACCAGTGAATACCCAAAAATCTTTATTTAAATTTAGCTTATCTTTTTGGATTTTATTTAAAACAAATCTTAAAGAGTTTAATGGATTAATAAATACAGTATTTGTATTACCATTCACGCTTTGATTTGTTTTTTTATTATAAATTTTAGTTTTTAAATTACTAATATTAAATTTTTTATATTTCTTTTTTTGACCAATTATGAATTTAACATTAGCACCAAAATCGCTACATAAATCACCTAAATAAGTAATACCTTTTTTTTTCTGTCTGTATCCAACAATTTCAATGCATGGTGCTATATATGATATAAATTTAGTAATATTTTTTTTTAAAATTGTACTTTTTGACGCAAAAAATGTTTTTTTAATTAAATAACAAACCTCAAGTTCTATACCTAATGTTGATTTATTGATTTTAACTCTTTTGCCACTTTTCAAAAAATTTCTTTTGTAAATAGATGCGTAAAAGGGTTCTTTTTCTTTCAATTTTTTCAAAACTGGAATTGCTGTTCCTCCAGCTTTAAAACCAATCACAGACCATTTAATTTTACTTTCACACGTTCTTCTTAATAGGTCAGCATTTTTAATATTTTTGCAAAATTTAATTGGAATAGGTTCAATTATTTTTTTTTTTGTAAATGCATTTACGAGATTATTTGATATTGTATTTAATTGTTTTCTATTCACAAAATTAATTATACGCTAATAATTTAAAAAAAATAATGAAATTTATAAATTATTATAATAATCCGAAAAATTTAAGGTTCGAGTCTTTTAAATTTGCTTTATATGAGGCCAATAACAGAGGTCACAAAATTATAGTTGAAACTGGAGTAGCACGTGGAAAAACCAAATTTTTTTTTATAAATAAAATTAATTGGTTAGATGGAATGAGTACTTTAATTTTTTCTGACTTTGCAAAATTTGTAAATGGTTTTTTATATTCATGTGATATAAAAAAAAAAAATATTCAAAATGCGAAAAATTTTACAAAACAAAATTCTGATTTTATAAAATTTATACAAGATGATAGTTTAAATTTTTTAAAAAAATTTGATAAAAAAATTGATTTTTTATATTTAGATTCCCTTGATGGTCAATTTGAAAATGCAGCAAATCATCAACTTAGTGAAATTAAATTTGCTGAAAAAAACTTACATCCAAATTCTCTTGTTTTATTAGATGACAAAGGCCAGAAAACTAATTTATCAATTGATTATATGGTCAAAAATGGTTTTAAAATAATAAATGAAACAAAGCAGCAAGTATTACTATCTAAATCTTAAATGATTTAAATTTAATTTTTTAAAATACTTTGTGGATCTAATCTTTCAGAAAACCAATTTAATCTAATATCTAAGTGTGGCCCAGTTGCTCTTCCCGAAGAACCTACTGTTCCAACAATTTCTCCTTTTTTTACATGATCACCAACCTTTACAAAAATTTTATCCATATGCATATATAAAGTGGAAACACCATGTCCATGATCAAAAATCAAAGTTGCACCAGTGTAAAATAAATCATTTTCAGCCAATGTTACTATAGCGTTATTCATTGCCTTAATTGGGGTTCCTTTTTTTTGTGCAAAATCCAAACCGTAATGAGGCCATTTTGGTATTCCGTTTAAAATTCTTTGACTTCCATAAACACCAGTTATTATTGCATCATCAACTGGTAATATAAATTTTTCTTTAAAAAATGGTAAGTCACTATCAATTTCTCTAGCTTTACCAATTAGTTGGTTTTCTTTTTTTATTCTTTCGTATAATTCTTCTGGAGGTGTAACTTTTTTTTTTGGCAATCCATCAATTCTTTGAATTTTATATTTTCTTTTTTGAATTTTTTTTACAATCTTTTTTTCATTTTCTCTAATTACTATGTCAAATTTTCTATCTTTTCCTATGCCGAAAGCAAAATATCCATCTTTTGAAACCTTTACCTTTTTTTTGTCTATAATAATTTTTGCACCAGGAGAAGTTTTACCAATAATGTAATGACCTTGAATGAACTTTCCTTGAAATTCAACGGCAATTGCCTTGAGATTAAAAAAAAATATGATTAGTATGTATTTTATTATTTTGCTGTCCATCCACCATCAACTAATAATGAAGTTCCATGTACCATTGATGCTGCGTCAGAAGCCAGAAAAACTACAGCTGAGGCTATTTCTGACATTTCAGCAAATCTTCCAAGTGGAATATTGTTTAAAGTTTCTCTCTTAAATTTTTTATTTTTTAAAAATTTTTTTGTCATGGGTGTTACCACAAAGGTTGGCGCAACAGTATTTACTCTAATATTATATTTTGCTAAATCTACCGCCATTCCTCTAGTCAATCCTTCAATCCCCCATTTGTTCATATTGTAAACACTACGAATACTTCCTCCAACATGACCCATTTGAGAGGACATATTGATAATTGAGGCACCGATTTTTTTTCTATTTCTAAGTTCAATCATTTTATTTGCACATAATTGAGCAAGATTAAAAGCTGCAATTGTGTTTATTTTTACTAAGTATTCCATGTCTTTTGTTTTAACTTTTGTAAAATGTTCTGGGATATTATTTCCTGCATTATTAACTAAAATATCAATTCTTGGTTGCTTATTAACTATACTTTTAATTTGATTGTAATTTGTAATATCACAGACATATGATTTACATTTAACTCTATATTTTTTAATTCTTTTAGAAACTTCTTCTAAGTCTTTTTTAGTACGACTTATTATTATTAAATTACTTCCTGCTTCAGCAAAAGCAATTGCGCATGCTCTACCAAGGCCTTTTCCAGCTCCAGAAACTAAAGCAATTTTTCTCTTTAAATTGTATCTTTTTAAAAACATTTTATATCAATAACTTTAAATCAGTATAAATCAACTCTATTGCTACTATTAGTATTGCTAATAAACCTAGCCAACCAATCCATTTATATTTTTTAATCCAATTTGAAATAAGAGTTGCTGCAGTAGCCATTAAAAGTATTGATAAAACTAGTCCAAAAACTAATAAAAAATAATGATTTTTTGCTGCTCCAGCTACACCCAATACATTGTCAAGACTCATAGTAAAATCAGCAATCAATATAGTCCATATAGCTTTTAAAAAACTAGAGCTATTAACTTTTATTTTATTGTCTTCAGTATTTTGTTTTTTTATTACATCTACGTACAATTTATAAACTATATATAAGAGTGCTAATCCACCAATTAAACGCAAACCTTTAATTTGAAGCAAATACGCTGTTAATAAAGTTAGGATAATTCTTAAAATAACAGCTGCTCCGATACCAAAAAAAATTATTTTTTTTCTTTTATCGATTGGAAATTGAGAAGCAACCATGCCAATTATAATTGCATTATCGCCTGCTAAAACTAAATCTATAAAAACTATTTGAAAAAAAATTATAACTTGTTCGGACAACATTAATTACCCAATATCATATCTGCACCCTTTTCAGCAATCATTATAGTTGGAGCGTTTGTATTACCAGAGGTTATGTTTGGCATTATAGACGCGTCAATTACTCTTAAATTTTCTATTCCATGAACTTTTAATTTATCAGAGACAACTGCATTATCATCACTTCCCATTTTGCATGTTCCAACAGGGTGAAATATAGTTTGAGTATAATCGCTACCAGCCTTAACTAATTCTTCATCATCTTTTATATGCGTTCCTGGTCTATACTCTTCAGGTTCATATTTTTTAAATGTTTTTGTTTCAAGCATTATTTTTCTTACAAGTTTTAAACCTTGTGCAGCTACATATCTGTCATCGTCAGTAGATAGGTAATTCATTTTAATTTTTGGATATGTTCTACTATCATTGCTGACTATATTTACTTCACCTCTACTTGTAGGTCTAATGTTTGCTACTGTAGGAGTAATTCCATCAAAGTCATGTAATTTAGATGCACCTAAAATGTCTGTGCTTATTGGTTGGACGTGAAATTGTAAATTTGGTGTAGCTCGTGAAGAATCACTTTTTGCAAAACCACAGACTTGACTGGCTCCCATAGTCATAGGTCCACTTTGATTAAAAATATATTCTAATCCAATCAACATATTTCCAATTAAACTATTAATTTTTTTATTTAATGATTTAAGATTTTTTACTTTATATACTGGCCGAAACATTAAATGATCTTGTAGATTTTTACCGACACCCTTTAATTCATTAACAATATTAATTCCATTTTTTTTCAATTTATCACCACTTCCAATACCTGAAACTTGTAATATATGAGGAGATCCAATTGAACCAGCTGACAAAACAATCTCTTTATTAGCCTTAGCTGTGAATAATTTATCTTTCTTGTAGTAATTTACACTTACTGCTTTTTTCCCTTCAAAGTTTATTTTTTGAACATGAGCATTGATAATTATTTTTAAATTAGGTCTTTTTTTTACAGGATCTAAATATCCTTTTGCAGCACTACATCTTAATTTTAAACCTTTGTGACTGTGGCTAGTTGTAAATTGATAATAACCTATACCAAAATTATCACCTGTATTAAAATCATTAACTTTAGGTATACCTTGTTCTTCGGCAGCATTTAAAAATTCATCTAGCATTTTTAATTTAATTTTTTTATTTGAAACCATAATAGGACCACTATCATTATGAAATTCACTTTTTCCCATTTCATTATTTTCTGATTTTAAAAAATATGGGAGAACATCATTCCAAGACCAACCATTATTTCCTTGTTGGCGCCAATTATCATAATCGCTACTTTGGCCTCTTATCCATAAAAGACCATTGATAGAAGAACTTCCTCCTAATGTTTTACCTCTAGGATATCTTATGGATCTATTATTCATGGTCTCATCTTTTTCTGTATGAAAACACCAATCAACTTTTGGATTGTGCATCGTTTTATAATATCCAACGGGAATGTGTATCCATGGATAGTTATCTTTTCCTCCTGCCTCTAGAAGTAAAATTTTATTTTTTGAGTTAGAAGAAAGTCTGTTTGCTAAAACGCACCCTGCAGATCCAGCACCAATTATTATGTAATCAAAATTTTCCATTTTTAGTTGAATATTTTTTTTAGCAATTGTTATCTAATGTTTTTTACACTCATATTTGTCAATTGTCACTTGTATCGAATTGATTTTTCTGGTTTGATGCGCACGTTAAATTTAACTAACAAAAAGGGAATATAATGAAAAAAATAATTTCAATGTTATTTGCTTTTACTTTGGTATTTGGCTTTATTTCAAATGCTAATGCTGCAAAAACATTAAAGTGCCAAACTGTTATCAGTGCTAAAGCTGATGAAGTAGTTATGTTAAAAGACTTCACAGATACAGTTACTGCTTTAACAGGTGGATCACTTAAATTCGAAATCATGCCCGCAGGTACAGTAGTTGGTGTTAAAGAAACTCTAGATGCAGTTGACAAAGGTTTGATCGACTGTGGATTTGCTTGGACACACTATTGGTCAGGTGACCATCCTGCAGCGATGTTATTTGGTTCGCCAGTAGCAGGAGCAGGAGTAGGAATTGACAATATAGCATTCTTATCTTGGTTCCAATACGGTGGTGGAAAAGAGCTATACGACCAACTATGGTCAGAAATGGGAAGAGACATAAAAGGATTTATGCTTCAACCAGTTGGACCAGAGGCATTAGGTTGGTTTCCAAAACCAATTAAAGATATGGCTGACTTTAGAACTTATAAATTTAGAACTCCTCCGGGAATTCCAGGACAAACTTATAAAGACATTGGTATAGCATCTGTTGCTATGGGAGGTGGAGATATTCTTCCAGCTCTTCAAGCAGGAACAATCGATGCTGCTGAATGGTGTTGTCCAAAACCTGATTTAGTATTTGGTTTTTACAAAGTTCTAAAACATTATTACTTACAAGGTTTACACCAAGTAGTGGTTAATGCTGATTTTTATATGACTGGAAAAACATACAATGGTTTAACTGCTCATGAGAAAAAATCTCTTGAAGTTGCAGCTAATGCATCTTTAGCAAAATCATTAAGTTACAGAATATATGAAAACGGTAAAGCTCTTGCTGAGTTAACAACTAAGCATGGTGTTAAATTAGAAGACACTCCTTCTGATTATTTCGTGGAGTATATGGCAGCAGCTAAAGCTACTTTAGAAAAAAATGCAGCTAAAAATGCATTTTTCAAAGAAGTTTGGGATTCTCAAAAAGCTTTTGCTGATATAGCTATTCCATTCTGGAGTGGTGCTCAAATGTCTAATGCTAAGCTAGGAATGGCTCACGCAGCGACATTGAAGTAATATAGTTTTAATACAAAACTATAATTAAATTATAATAAAGCGGACTTATTAAAGTCCGCTTTATTTTTTTTAGGGATTTTATGGTAGAAGAACCAGGAAAATTAGATATTTCAGATGAAATGATTGCCGAGAGACGTCGTGGCTCAGATAAAATGCCCGATAATATGCCCAAATGGATGGCAAAATCTATAACTTTAATAGATAAGTTTAGTAAGATAACAGGCAATATAGTTTGTTGGATTTTAATGCCATTAATTTTGGCAATGACATACGAAGTTTTTGCAAGAAAATTATTTTTAGCCCCAACAATTTGGGCATACGATATTAGCAGATTTCTTTATGGCGCTTTATTTATGCTAGGTGCTGGTTATGCACTTTCTAAAGGAGTTCACATAAGAGCAGATTTTTTATACAGAAATTTTAAAGTAAAAAATCAAGGTTTAATTGATTTTACTTTATACATATTATTTTATTTTCCGGGCCTAATCGTATTTCTTTATATGACAACTGGATTTCTTCAGGAGTCAATAATGAGAGGAGAAAGAGGAATGGATACTACTTGGATGCCATATATGTGGCCCATAAAATCATGTTTATGGTTTGGAATTGTTTTTTTATTAATACAAGGAATTTCTGAATTATTTAAAAGTTATTACGCAATGACTAGAGGAAAGTGGCCAGGTGATGAATGATTGCTGAATTTATTGATCCAGCCATATTAGGTTTTATTTTAATTGGAGTAATGCTTTTTTCTATATTTATCGGTTTCCCAATTTCTTTTACTTTAATATTTTTGGGTTTTGTTTTTGGTTATTTAGGTTTTGGTAAACTTGTTTTTTATTTAATGACCTTGCAGTTTTCAATGGTTATGACAGAACAAACTTTAGCAGCCGTACCTCTCTTTGTATTTATGGGTATAATGATGGAACAAGCTGGGTTAATGGAAAGATTATTCTCAGCATTTCAACTAATGTTAGCTAAAGTTAGAGGATCTTTATATTATGCGGTGCTTTTTGTTTCGGTAATTTTTGCTGCAGCCACAGGTATAGTCGGTGCGTCTGTTACAATTTTAGGAATTATGGCTGCTAAATCTATGAATAGATCAGGATATAATGTTAGATTGGCCGCAGGAACAATTACAGCTGGTGGTACTTTAGGAATATTAATTCCACCAAGCATTATGCTTGTTGTAATGGGTCCTATAATGGAAATTCCCGTGATTGATTTATTTGCAGCTGCTATTATACCTGGAATTCTACTTGCTAGCTTATATGCAGCTTACACTACTATTAGATGTATGATGGATCCAAAACTAGGTCCACCGTTACCTGAAGATATGAGAGCAACAAGTATGAAAGATGTTTGGGTTGAATTTTTTCTTGGTTTAGTTCCACCTGCTGCATTAGTTTTTGCTGCTCTAGGCAGTATATTATTTGGATTTGCAACTCCAACAGAAGCAGCCGGTTGCGGTGCTATGGGTGCTTTATTGCTATCTCTTGCTTATAAAAAATTAACTTTTTCAAAATTACAAGAAGCGCTTGTTAAAACTTTAGAGATCTCTGCTTTAATTATGGTTCTAGTAGCTGCATCAAACTTTTTTGGAGCAGTTTTTGCTAGACTTGGTACACCAATGTTACTTACTGAATTTTTACTATCTTTAGAAATGAATAGATATTTAATTTTAGCTATAGTTATGGGTGTAATTTTTCTTTTAGGGTGGCCTTTAGAATGGGTTCCAATTGTAATGATTATTGTTCCAATTATATTACCTTTAATAGAAGCATTAGGGTTTAATTTAACTTGGTTTGCAATTCTTGTAGCTGTAAATCTTCAAACCGCCTGGTTATCTCCACCTGTAGCTTTGTCTGCATATTTTTTAAAAGGTGTGGTCCCGGAATGGGATTTAAAAGATATTTATCTTGGAATGATGCAATTTATGGTGCTTCAAATAATAGGATTAATAATAATAATAGTATTTCCAAAAATTGTGCTATGGCTGCCAACACTACTATATGGACAGTAAAATTTTTTAGTTTATTATAACTAATGTGACTCAACAAAAAACCAATATTCAACTTACAAACTGGGAAATTGTTTCTGTAAATCCGGCAGATAAACAGTGGAACTGGAAAACTCTTTTTTGTTTTTGGGGAAATAGCATTCAAAGTATAATTGGCTTTTCACTCATAGCATCACTTTATTTAGTATATGATTTAAATTTTTTGGTTGTACTAACTGGAAGTTTAATCGGATCTATATTTGTTTATTTTTTGTGCAATTTGATAGGAAAACCATCACAGCGTCATGGTATTCCTTTTCCTGTTTTGTTGAGAACTTCACTAGGTATTAGAGGAGCAAAGTATATTTCTTTATTAAGGGGTTTGGTTGGTATTTTTATGTTTGGAGTACAAACATTCTTTATATCCAAATCATTAGGATATTTAATTCGTATTGCCATTCACTCATATGATCAATCAATGATGAATGAAGAAATATTCTTAACTTTCTTTTTTGCAATGAATATTATTGATTGGAGTGCATTTTTTTTAGCATTAATAATACAAATTTTATTATTTAGCAAAGGCCACAATTTTAACAAATCATTTATAAATTTTTCTGCTTTATTTGTTTATTTAGGATTAATTATTTTTCTAGTTATTGTTGTTTCTGAATATTCATTAAGTTTAAGTAAGTCATTTAAAGATCTGCTAGTTTATGAAAATATTTTTTCAAAAGAAAATATTGTTCCCATATCTACTATTGCTGGAACTATTTTTGCATATTTTTCTATCGTCATTGTCAATTTTGGTGATTTTTCGCGATATGTAAAAAATGAAAAAGAGCTTAACCTTGGAAATTTAAGTTTGTTATTAAATTTAGTTATTTTTTCTTTGTTATCGGTTTTAGTGGTAATGGGTTGTGATATTATTTTAAAAAATAATCTTGTTGATATAGATAGAATCTTAACAAACCCAACTGATATAATTGGTAAATTTAATAATACTTTTTTAACTATAATAGTAATATTTTTTATACTTTTCGCATCTGCATCAACAAATTTGATTGCAAATTATATTCCTACTCAAAATTCATTACTAAATTTTTTACCTAAAAGCTTAAATATAAAAAGTGCAGCAATAATTATTGCATTATTTGGTTTAGCAGTAGGAGCGTCTTGGACACCCGTGCTTAGCCAGGTAGGAATCTTATCAATTGTTGACACGATAGGTTCATTTTTTGGTCCTATTTTTGGAATTGTAGTTACTGATTATTATTTAATTAACAAAAGCAAAATCAATAATAAAGATTTATATTCTTCTATGTCTAACGGCAGTTATTTTTTTTCAAATGGTTGGCATATAAAAGGAATTTATGCGCTAATAATAGGGTTTATTTTTTCAGCTTGTACAATTTGGAATATTAATTTGAGTTTTCTTCAATCATACTCATGGTTGATAGGCGCAATAATGTCTTCGATTACTTACTATTTTTTGCTTTACAGGTAAATTAATAATGATTCAATTTGACTTTAAAAAAAGAACAGCAATTATTACTGGAGGGGCTCAAGGCTTTGGTCTTAATATAGCTAAAAAATTTTTAGATTTTGGTGCAAAAGTAATCATTTGGGATGTAGATAAAAAAGAAACAGAGAATGCTGTTAAAAAAGTAAACAATGAAAAATTGTCCTTCAATATTTTAGATATCTCTAATTTTGATGAAGTTAATAAACTTGTAAAACAAATTACCAAATCAACAAATATCGACATCTTGATTAATAATGCGGGCATTACTGGCTCTACGACAGAACTTTGGAATTATGACGTGAAAGAATGGAATAAAATTGTTGAAATTAATTTAATGGGTACATTTAATTGTTGTAAATCTATTGTTCCTAATATGATTAAAAATAACTATGGTAGAATTGTAAATATAGCGTCAGTTTCTGGAAAAGATGGAAATGCAAATGCAAGTGCTTACAGTTCAGCAAAAGCTGGCGTTTTAGGCTTAACAAAGTCTCTGGGCAAAGAACTAGCAGACAAACATATAGCTGTTAACGCAGTTACTCCTGCTGGCGCAAAAACAAGAATATTAGATCAAATGTCTAAAGAACATGTACAAAAAATGCTATCAAAAGTACCTAGAGGCAGATTTTTAGAATTAAACGAGTTAACTTCTCTTGTTTGTTGGCTTTCATCAGAGGAAAATTCATTTTCAACGGCCGCAGTTTTTGATATCAGCGGTGGAAGATCTACTTATTAGGTTTTTGTAGTGGTTTAATTATTGCTTCTTGCTTGTTGTTTCTAAATTCCTTAGATAAAACAGGCGCAAGAATTATTAATGACCAGTAGATAAATAGGACAAAAAAAGAAACAGTTTTCAAGAATTTTCCCCATTTATTTTACAATTTTCCTTGTTTATTTTGTTATTAAAATCTTCAATATTTTTTTTATTCACTATCCATACAAATGATTTCTCATACGAGTTGTCAGAGGCCATTTTTGTACATTTTTTACCTAGCTTTACAACAGAGTTTGATGAGCAATTTGTTAAAAAAATTAAAGAAGTTATTAAGATTATTGCTTTCATGCTCTACAAATATACACAAATAATGAATTTTGATTGTTTAAATTTTGTCCAAAATTTGATTTTAAAAAAAATTGTTGAAAATAAATTTATAAGTGTATAAGAGCTCAAAAATGAAAATTTTGATTCAACTAACTGTTTTATTCTTTTTTTTAAACTTTTTTGCCTTTGCGGAAAAAATAACTGTTTTTGAATTCACTAAAGAAGAGATGAAAACTTTAAAGGAAAGAAAGGTTAAAGGAAAAACAAAATGGAAATTGGGATCAAATGAAAATGGTAATTTTATTCGTGCTGAGGCCGAAGGTACAGGCTCTGGATTGGGAAAAGAGTTAAAAATCAACCTAAACAAGACGCCATTTATAAATATTACTTGGAAAATTGAAAAAGGGTTAGAAGGAATAGACGAACTAAGTAAAAAGGGCCATGATTATGCAGCTAGAGTTTTTGTTATTAAAAAAACTGGTGCTACAGCCTTATCAAATAGAGCAGTGAATTATGTTTTTTCCAGCAATAATGATATTGGAAAAAGCTGGCATAGCCCATATACGAAAAAATCTATTGATTATGTTTTATCAACAACAAAAATAAGCAATGATGAGTGGGTAACAGTTAAAGCCAATGTAAAAGAGAGCTTTAAAACCCTTCATAATTTAGATGTTGATGAAATAAATGGTGTGGCAATAATGACTGACACAGATAACAGCAAGTTAAAAGCTATATCTTATTATCAAAATATTTATTTTTCTTCAGAATAATCAAATTTTTAGATATTTTTTTAACATTACGCTTAGATAAGATAAAGCAATTGCAGCCAAAACATCTTCAATAGGTTTTGCTGAAGGGTAGCCAAAATTCCAGAGAACAACACCAATCAGCCAAATTATATAAACTTTCATAAATTAAATAACTTATATTAAATTAAGCACTTTTCTAAACAAATTACTCATTTTAATTAGATTAATTCGTCCAGTATTTACATTTCGTGGGCTAGGATGATAGCAGCCAACGAGTTTAATATTATTTGGCAATGTATAAATTTGACCGTGGCCAAAATTAATTTTTTCATTTAATTTGTAGTTTTTCTTATAAAAATATACACACGCATCAAAAGCTACTTTTCCTAGAGCTACTATAACGCTTAAATTTTTTAGATTGTTTATTTCTTGATTAAAAAAATTTGAGCAATTATTGAGTTCTTTAATTTCAGGTTTGTCTCCAGGAGGCACACATTTTAAAGCTGTAGTCATAAATGCATTTTTTAGTTTTAAACCGTCATTTATGTTGTCAGAGGTAGATTGATTAGAAATTTTTACTTTATAAAGACATTTATATAAAAAATCAGAAGATCTATCACCAGTGAACACTCTACCAGTTCTAGTTCCACCATGAGCAGCTGGAGCTAAACCAACAAAAAGTATTTTTCCTTTAGTGTCACCAAAACCAGTAATTGGTTTTCCCCAATATTCTTCATTAATATATTGCTTTCTTTTTTTTTTTGATATTTTGTTTCTGAATTTTACCAACCTAGGGCACTTGCTGCATTTAACAATAGATTTATTTAATTTACTAAATTTATTTTTATTCTTTATTTCTATCTGCATAAAATAAACTAATCAAAAAAACCGCAGTCCAAGCAAGAGCCATTAAACCTTTTTTAATATTTGTATTACCATCCCAAAGGCCTAGAAAAAAAGCACCGAATATTAAGCCCAAAAAGTATATTATTGTAATTAAGTTAGTTGTATTCATTAATAATATTTATATTTTTTAATATTTTTTTTATATTTTTTTAAAATCATCTCAATTTCATTTTCAAACAATCTTTTTGGATAAAAATTAAATTCTTTTTTTATTGAGTTAATATTTATAATTGGTTCATTTTTGATATTTGCATTTTTTTTAAAAATAATTTTACATTTAGTGTATTTTTTAATTAATTTTGCTATTTTACCAACGGTAATACTATTGCTTGATCCAACATTGTAAATTCTTTTTTTGCCGTTTTTTTTAATAATAGATAAGATAATTTTGATAGCATCTTGAACATGAAGGTAGTTTTTTTTTGATTTTTTATGAATAGTAATTTCAATTTTCTTTTGGAAAATTGAGTTTCTTATAAGAGTAGGTAAAAGATATTTATGATTTTTAAAATTTTCACCAAATAAATTAGAAAGTCTGATAACTTTTACTTTTTGGTTTTTAATTTGTAAACACAAACTTTCTGCAGATAATTTTAAAGCTTTAAAAAGAATACCTTCTTCGCGACAATCAAATAAAATTTTTTCGCTTTCTATTCCAATTTTATTTGAAGAATAAGTTCTAATGCTTGAAAGGTAAGTAAAAGTTTTAAATTTATTATTAAGTAATACTTTACTCAATACAACCAGATTTGATTGGATTGCTTTTTTGGGATCCTTTAAAGCTTCACTGGTACCAATGCAAAAAATTACATGTCCAAGATTTTTTTTAAAAATATATTGTTTTTTTTTTGGAATATATATTTTTTCATTTGAATCTTTTAAATATTTTTTAAGGTTGTTTCCAATAAAACCGTTTGCACCAAATATTGTATATATTGTTTTTTTTTTCATCTATTATAATTTTAGTTTTTTTTTGAAATAAAACTTTAAAAATAAAATTATGCCTAATAAATAGCTGTAATTTGATATTAATTTTTTTTTATTAAATATGAAAGAATTAATAAATAAAAAAATAAAATTAACAATTAATTGTCTGAAAATTTTGATAAACCTTAATTTGTTATTTTTGTAGTCAAATATTAATTCACCACATTTAAAGTGCATTGCTCTAATTACATCAATTGATGTGCTGCTTATTGAAGACTGGCTATTTTCATGTATAGCAAATGAGTTTAAAACTTTTATCATTTTATATTTTGTTTCGTTAACTCTTTTCATTAAATCTTCATCATTCCAGTAAAGAAAAAAATCTTCATCAAAAAAACCAATTTTTTTAACTTTTTTAACATCACACAACATACAAGATGCATTAAGATGTTTATTAATTTCGTAAGTTTTATTATTACTTTTTTTTCTTTTTGTATTTTTTTTTTTAAATGTTGGTGCTGCAAAGATCACGTCATCTCTTTTTTTTATAGCAGTTATCAAATTTTTTAAAGAAATGTTATTTATAGTAATATCTGCTTGCGTAAATAAGCAATACTTAGTTTTTACTTTTTTAAGTAAAAAATTTGTTGACTTGCTGTTACCCAAGTTTTGTTTTGAAGAGTAATAATTAAAGTTCGAATTTAAAATCTTATCAATTTTTTTTTTTGAATTTTTTACTGCAGCTTGATCAAATATCAAAATTGGGTATTTTATATACTGATTTAATGACTTTAATCTCTCACTTGGAGTTTTGTACAATGTGACCATTACACTTACATCTTTACTCATGAATTATTTTCAAAATTTTTTATAGATTTGTATAAAGAAACACCATTTTTAACTTTATGCTTATATGATTCCTTAAAACTTTCTAGCTGCCAGCCATTTAATCTTTTTTCTATTTCTTGAAGATTATTTTTTTTCCATTCATTTGAGGTTTTTTCCTCTTTCCAGATTTTTTTTTCATCATTGGTTCTTCCACAACCATAACAAAAACCTGTTTTGGGATCGGTTTTACAAATACTTATACACGGCGATATAGTCATTTTATTTATTTTATTTCTATATATTTACACTATTATTCTAATTGGACAAATTAGTTCAATAATATATAAAGCTTCAATAATTGTGGGCGAGTGGCGGAACTGGCAGACGCGTATGACTTAGGATCATATCTCGCAAGGGGTGAAGGTTCGAGTCCTTTCTCGCCTACCAAAAAATTTAAGAATTTATGAAAGTAACAATAGAAAGCAAAAAAGGCTTAAACAAAGATTTAAAAGTTTTTATTGATAAAAAAACTATTTCTACTTATTTAGAAGAAAAATATGAAGAAATTAAAAAAAATGTTGTCTTAAAAGGTTTTAGACCAGGAAAGGTTCCAAAAGAAGTTTTAAAAAGACAATTTGGAAAAGCTGTTTATGGTGAAGTTTTAGATAAAGTTTTAAAAGATACAACTACTAAAGCTTTAGATGAAAACAAAATTAAACCTGCAGGACAGCCTAAAATAGATTTGAAAAGTTTTGGTGAAGGCAAGGATCTTGAGTACATTATTTCAGTAACAGAATTGCCAAAAGTTAATATCAAATCCATAGAAGATATTAAATTCGATGAATATAAAGTAAATATTGACTCAGCTGAAACGGATAAAAGAATTAAAGAAATTGCGAAAAATCAAAAAAATTTTATTGAAGTAGATGCAGCCAAAGTAGCTAACGATGGTGATCTTGTAATATTTGATTACACCGCTACCGTCGATGGAAAAAAATTTAAAGGAAATGAAGGAAAAAACACTCAATTAGAAATTGGAAAAGATTTATTCATTAAAGGTTTTGATAAACAGTTATTAAAATCAAAAAAAGATGAGATAATAAATGTCGAAGTATCTTTGCCAGAAAATTTTTCAGAAAAAGAACTAATCGGAAAAAAAGCAGTTTTTGTGTGTAAGATTATAGCAGTAAAAAAACCTAAAGAAGTTAAAGTAGATGATGAATTTGCAAAAAATTTAGGTGCTAAAGATTTAAATAATTTAAAAGAGCTAGTTTCAAAACAAATTAATGAAGAGTATAAAAATTCGTTAGAAAATTTTACAAAAAACGAAATATTAAAACAATTAGAAAAATTTAAAGTTGATCAAATACCAGAAAATTTAGTTGAGCAAGAAGTTAAAATTTTATCGCAAGGCATGAAAGAAGATGAGGCTAAAAAAAACAAATCTAAATTTGAAGAAACAGCAAAAAAAAGAATTAAACTTGGTTTGATTTTGAATGAATTTGGTGAACAAAATAAAATCAATGTTGAAGAACAAGAAATTCAAGAAGAAATCCAAAAGCAGCTCAGAATGATGCCTGGACAAGAAAAAATTGTTATGGAATATTATCAAAAAAATCCTTCTGCTGCTGCCAGTTTAAGAGGAACAATTTATGAAGATAAAATACTAAAACTAATTAAATCTAAAGCAAAATCAAATGTCAAAAATATATCTAAAGAAGAGGCAGAAAGAATACTTAAATCTGCCCATGCCCATGACCACGATCATGTCTATTCACATGAAGACAAAAAAGATAAAAAAAATTCAAACTTAAAAAAAGCGAAATCACCAAGTAAAAAAGCAAAAAAAGTAAAAAAAGTTAGCAAAAAGTAATCACAAGTTGTATAAGTAGATCGCGAATCACTTTATGACAACAAAAATATCAGAGCACATGAATACCTTGATCCCTATGGTTGTTGAACAATCTAGCAAGGGAGAAAGAGCATATGACATATATTCTAGACTTCTAAAGGAAAGAATTATTTTTTTAGTTGGACCAATAAATGACAATGTTGCTTCACTTGTTACAGCTCAAATGTTATTTTTGGAATCTGAAAATCCGAAAAAAGAAATATATTTTTATATTAATAGCCCAGGTGGTTTAGTTACAGCTGGTTTAGGAGTTTATGATACTATTCAATACATAAAACCCCCAGTGTCAACTTTGTGTATAGGTCAAGCTGCTTCAATGGGATCATTCTTGTTAGCTGCTGGCGAAAAAGGAAAAAGATTTTCATTACCAAATTCAAGAATTATGGTTCATCAACCATCAGCAGGTTTTCAGGGACAAGCAACAGACATTGAAATTCATGCAAATGAAGTTTTATCTTTAAAAAAAAGATTAAACGAAATTTATTCTAAACATACAGGTCAATCAGAAGATGATATAAAAAAAGCACTAGAAAGAGACAACTTTATGACTCCAGAGAGCGCAAAAGAATTTGGTCTAATTGACGAAGTAGTAGAAAAAAGAATTTAATACACAATATATTGTTCTATCCACAACCCATGCTTGATTAGTATTACTCTTCTGTAATAAAGTGTTTAAATTGATTCGTTTTAAAAACTATGACAACAAATAATAAAAATATTCTCTACTGCTCATTTTGCGGAAAAAGCCAACACGAGGTTAGAAAATTAATTGCAGGTCCAACAGTATTTATTTGCGATGAATGCGTTGAGCTTTGCATGGATATTATTAAAGAAGAGAGCAAAGATACATTTGTTAAACATCAGGATGGATTACCATCACCAAAAGAGATTTGTGCAGTTTTAGATGATTATGTTATTGGACAACAGCATTCCAAAAAAGTTTTATCAGTAGCTGTTCACAATCATTACAAAAGATTAAACTATGAAAATAAAACAAGCAAAACGGTTGAATTAGCTAAATCAAATATTTTATTAGTTGGACCAACAGGTTGTGGTAAAACTTTGTTAGCGCAAACTTTGGCAAGAATACTTGATGTGCCTTTTACAATGGCTGACGCAACTACTTTAACTGAAGCTGGCTATGTAGGTGAGGATGTTGAAAATATTATTTTAAAATTATTACAAGCGGCAGATTATAATGTTGAAAAAGCCCAGAGAGGAATAGTTTATATCGACGAAGTAGATAAAATTAGTAGAAAATCAGAGAATCCTTCAATTACAAGAGATGTTTCTGGTGAAGGTGTTCAACAAGCTTTATTAAAAATTATGGAAGGTACAATTGCCAGTGTTCCTCCACAAGGTGGAAGAAAACATCCTCAACAAGAATTTTTACAAGTTGATACAACAAATATTTTATTTATCTGTGGTGGTGCATTTGCTGGCCTGGATAAGATAATTTTACAAAGAGACAAAGGAACCGCGATTGGTTTTGGTGCAAATGTTAAGTCTACTGATGATAAAAAAACAGGGGAGTGGATGAAAAATTTAGAACCAGAAGATCTATTAAAATATGGATTGATCCCAGAATTTATTGGAAGGTTACCAATTATAGCTACACTTGAAGATCTAGATGAAAAATCATTGATTAAAATTTTACTTGAACCTAAAAACTCTTTAATAAAACAGTATCAAGAGCTATTTAAATTAGAAGGTGCAAAACTTTCATTCAAAGATAACGCTGTTAAAGAGATTGCCATTAAAGCAATTAACAAAAAAACGGGAGCTAGAGGTTTAAGATCTATTTTAGAAAATATACTTCTTAAAACTATGTATGAATTGCCAAGTGACAACAATGTAGAAGAGGTAATAGTTGATTTAGGTGCCGCAAAAGGCCAAACACAGCCTATTACTGTTTATGCAAAAAATAACAACAAAAGCAAAACCGACAAGACATCTGCTGCGTAAATTTACGTTAATAAGCATCAATTATCTGTTGCAATATTGTTTTTAATATCCATATTAATCTTATGAATGTAAAAATAACATTGCCGTTGTTGCCTTTAAGAGACATCGTTGTATTTCCTAGTATGATAATACCATTATTTGTTGGAAGAGATAAATCTATTTCAGCACTAAACGAAGTTATGAAAAAAGATAAAAAAATTGTGCTTGTTACTCAAAAAAATTCTGAAGTAGACGATCCAAAGAGCACAGATATATTTATGTATGGGTGTGAAGGAAATATATTACAACTTCTTAAATTACCTGATGGAACTGTTAAGGTATTAGTTGAAGGATATAAAAGAGTTAAAATTCTTGACTATAAAGATAATGAAAAGTTTATCACCTGCGATTTTTCATACCAAAATGATGAAATAGTAAATAATGAAGATTTGATGCCTCTAGCATTAACAGCTGTAAGACGACTTGAAAAATTAACATCAGTAAATAAAAAAATTTCTAACGAAACTATTCAAAATATTAAAATATTAAAAGATGCATCTAAGATTGCAGACAATATTGGTTCACACTTAAATACATCAATATCTGAAAAGCAACAAATTTTTGAAACTTTTGATGTTAAGAAAAGACTTAATGCAATTATTAAAATTATGGAAAACGAAACCAGCATAATTGGTGTTGAAAAAAGAATTAGAGGAAGAGTTAAGACTCAAATGGAAAAAACTCAAAGAGAATACTACTTAAACGAACAATTAAAAGCTATCCAAAAAGAACTGGGTGAAATTGAAGATGGAAAAGACGAAACTTCTAATTTAAATAAAGCTATATTAAAAGCAAAAATGCCTAAAGATGTTCAGAAAAAATGTATGAGTGAACTTAAAAAATTAAAAAATATGAGTCCTATGTCAGCAGAAGCAACAGTTGTAAGAAATTATCTTGACTGGATGATAGATATACCGTGGTTCAAAAAAGATAAAATTGATATTAACCTGAACAAAGCAGCCAAAACACTTGACGAAGATCATTTCGGTTTAGAAAAAGTTAAAGAAAGAATCATTGAATTTTTAGCTGTTCAAAAAAGAATGGAAAAAATAAAAGGCCCAATTTTATGTTTAGTTGGCCCCCCCGGTGTAGGAAAAACTTCTCTTGGTAAATCTATTGCAAGAGCAGTAAATAGACAATTTGTAAGAATGTCTTTGGGCGGAGTAAGAGATGAAGCAGAAATTAGAGGACACAGAAGAACCTATATTGGTTCTTTACCTGGAAAAATAATTCATATGATGAAAAAAGCAGGCACTAAAAATCCTTTAATATTACTTGATGAAATAGATAAAGTTGGAAATGACTATAGAGGAGACCCTTCATCAGCGTTGTTAGAAGCTTTAGATCCCGAGCAAAATGCAACATTTAACGATCATTATTTAGAAGTTGATTATGATTTATCGGATGTAATGTTTGTTACAACGGCGAATACTTTAAATATTTTACCACCACTTTTAGATAGAATGGAAGTTATTAGACTTCCTGGATACACAGAAGATGAAAAAATTAATATAGCTGACAAATTTTTATTACCAAAACAAATTAAAAATAACGGTGTTAAAGATGGAGAGTTTGAGATGTTAGATGGCACTATTAAAGAAATAATCAGAAACTACACAAGGGAATCAGGTGTAAGGAATTTAGAGAGAGAAATTTCAAAAGTGTTAAGGAAAGCCGTAAAAAAAGTAGTTAACAATGAAGAAAAAAAGGTTTCTATAAATGATAAAAATCTTTCAGAGTTTTTAGGTGTTAAAAAATTTAAATATGGAGAGTTAGAAATCGAAGATAAAATTGGAATAGTTACAGGACTAGCGTGGACTGAATTTGGCGGTGAAATACTAAAAATAGAAACTGTTCATATGCCAGGTAAAGGCCGAATGCAAATTACTGGAAAATTAGGTGATGTTATGCAGGAATCTGTTAAGGCAGCAAAATCTTTTGTTAGGTCAAAAAGTCTAGAATATGGGATTATACCGCCAACATTTGAAAAGAAAGACTTCCATATACATGTTCCAGAAGGAGCAACTCCAAAAGACGGACCTTCAGCTGGAGTTGCTATGGTTACCTCAATTGTGTCTTCAATAACAAAAAACCCTGTGCTTAGAAAAATTGCAATGACAGGTGAAGTTACAATCACAGGACAAGTGCTTCAAATCGGTGGACTTAAAGAAAAATTGTTAGCCGCACATAGAGCTGGGATTCAACATGTAATAATACCAAAAGAGAATGAAAAGGATTTAGTTGATATTCCAAAAAAAGTTAAAGAAGATATAAAAATTACACCTGTTGAAACAGTTGATGAAGTTTTAAAAATTGCTCTTAAAAATGAATTAAAAAGAGTTGAGTGGACTGAAGTTGATAACCTTTCAAAAACAAAAAAAGAAGATAAATCACAAGCTAGTATTCAATAATTAATAATTTACATTATTCAATCCTTGATGTAATAGTAGCCCTTGTTTAGGGCGGTTAGCTCAGTTGGTAGAGCATCTCGTTTACACCGAGGGGGTCAAAGGTTCGAGTCCTTTACTGCCCACCAAAACACGGGGGTGTAGCTCAGTTGGTTAGAGCGATCGCCTGTCACGCGATAGGTCGCGGGTTCGAGTCCCGTCACTCCCGCCATTACTCGTTTTATACCTAATTTATTGTTTAAAAAATGCAACCTTAACGCACTTATTTTAATAAAAAAAGCTGCTATATAGATATTAATGATTTCAGAATTTTTAAAAGATTATTTGTCTATAATAATTTTTTTCTTTATAGCCTTAGGTTTAAGCGTAAGCTTTATTGTATTAAATTTTGTTTTTTCACCAAAAAATCCTGACCCAGAAAAACTGTCCGCTTACGAATGCGGATTTGAAGCTTTTGATGACTCTAGATTTGAATTTGATGTAAGGTTTTATTTGGTAGCTATTTTATTCATTATATTTGATTTAGAAATAGCTTTTTTATTTCCATGGGCAATTTCTTTAGGAAGTATTGGCATATTAGGGTTTTGTTCAATGATGATATTTTTATTTATTCTTACTGTAGGCTTTATTTATGAGTGGAAAAAGGGTGCATTAGACTGGGAATAAAAAATAAAATTAATTATGAATTCTGAAGATAAATTAAAAAAAATTCCAGAGGAATTTAGACAATTAGCTAAAGATTTTAGCGACAAAGGTTTTATTACCACTTCATTAGACAATCTTATTAATTGGTCAAGATCTGGGTCTTTACATTGGATGACATTTGGTCTTGCTTGTTGTGCTGTAGAAATGATGCATACATCGATGCCCAGATATGATCTAGAAAGATTTGGAGCTGCACCCAGAGCTTCTCCAAGACAGTCTGATGTTATGATTGTAGCAGGCACTCTCACTAATAAAATGGCTCCTGCTTTAAGAAAAGTTTATGATCAAATGCCTGAACCAAGATACGTTATTTCGATGGGTAGCTGTGCAAACGGAGGAGGTTATTATCATTATTCATATTCAGTAGTTAGAGGGTGTGATAGAATTGTTCCTGTTGATATATATGTTCCTGGATGTCCACCTTCTGCTGAAGCTTTGTTGTATGGAGTTCTACAGTTACAAAAAAAAATAAGAAACCAAGGTTCTTTAGAAAGATAACACTACATGAAAGATCTAACTGCTTTAGAAAAAAAAATTAATTCTGAACTTACAACAAAGATTAATGATTCAAAAGTTTCTCATAATCAAATATATTTAAAAATAGACCACGAAGATTTATTAGATGTTGTAACTTTCCTAAAAACTAACAATGATACAAAATTTAAACAATTAACTGATATTACTGCTGTTGATTATCCAGAAAAATCAAAAAGGTTTAAAATGGTATATTTATTTTTAAGTCATCAATTTAATCAAAGAATTATTCTTAGTTTTTTTATAAATGAAAATGAGCTTGTATCATCATTAATTAAAATTTTTCCCTCAGCAAATTGGATGGAAAGAGAGGTTTTTGACATGTATGGTATTAAGTTTAAAGACCATCCTGATCTTAGAAGAATATTAACCGATTATAATTTTGAAGGCTTTCCTTTAAGAAAAGATTTTCCTTTAACGGGAAATAAAGAAGTTAGATATAGCGAGGAAGAAAAAAAAGTAATTTATGAATCAGTAAAACTTGAACAAAATTATAGAAATTTCGACTATGAAAGCCCTTGGGAAGGAACCAAATATATTAAAGAGCAAACAAAAAAAGATTAATGAAAAAAAAACCTAAAACTTTAAATCTAAATTTTGGCCCCCAGCACCCAGCTGCACATGGTGTTTTGAGGTTAATTCTTGAACTTGATGGAGAAGTTGTTGAAAAAGTTGATCCACATATAGGTTTACTTCATAGAGGGACTGAAAAATTAATTGAAAACAAAACTTATATGCAAGCAGTTCCATACTTTGACAGACTAGATTATGTAGCACCAATGAATCAAGAACACGCTTTTGCTCTTGCCATTGAGAAGATATTAAATATTGAAGTACCAATTCGTGCTCAATATATAAGAGTTATTTTTTGCGAAATTGGAAGAATTCTAAGTCATATTTTAAATATAACAACACAGGCATTGGATGTCGGCGCTTTAACTCCATCTCTATGGGGCTTTGAAGAAAGAGAAACTTTAATGACATTTTATGAACGTGTATCAGGATCTAGATTGCATGCTAATTATTTCAGAGCAGGTGGTGTTCATCAAGATTTACCTGGAAATTTAGATAAAGATATTGCAAAATTTTGCAATCATTTTCCAAAAGTTATAGATGACCTCGAGACATTGCTTACAGACAATAGAATTTTTAAACAAAGAAATGTAGATATTGGAATAGTTAGCAAAGAAGATGCGCTTGATTATTCTTTTTCAGGAGTCATGCTTAGAGGCTCGGGGATACCTTGGGATTTAAGGAAATCACAACCTTATGAATGCTACAATCAATTGGAATTTAAAATTCCAGTAGGAAAAAATGGAGATTGTTACGATAGATATATCTGCAGAATTGAAGAAATGAGAGAAAGTGTCAAAATTATTAACCAGTGTTTATCACGAATGCCAAAAGGTCCAATAAAATCTCCAGACGGAAAAATTACACCGCCACCAAAAAAAGAAATTAAAGAATCAATGGAGGCTTTAATTCACCATTTTAAACTATTTACTGAAGGTTATAGAGTTGATAAAGATGAAATTTACACTTCGGTTGAAGCTCCAAAGGGAGAATTTGGAGTTTATTTAATTTCTGATGGATCCAATAAACCTTATAAATGCAAAATTAGAGCGCCTGGTTTTTCTCATTTACAAGCAATGGATTATTTAATTAAAGGACATATGTTAGCTGATGTGCCTGCTGTATTAGGATCTTTAGATATTGTTTTTGGAGAAATCGACAGATGAGTATAAAAAAAATTTGTAAGGAACAACCAGAGCGCTTTGAGTTCGATGTAAAAAACTTAGAAAAAGCAAAAAAAATTATCACTAATTATCCTGAAGGAAAGCAACAAAGTGCAGTAATGGCATTGCTTTATTTAGCACAGAGCCAAAATGAAAATTGGATACCTTTAGCAGCAATGAAATATATAGGAAAATTTTTAAACATCCCTTACATAAAAGTTTATGAAGTAGCTACATTTTACACAATGTATAATTTATTACCTGTTGGAAAAAATTTTATTCAGGTATGTACCACAACGCCTTGCATGATTAGAGGTGCGCAGAAAATAGTAGATGCTTGTAAAGAAAAAATATCAAATAATGAAAATGAATTATCAGAGAATAAAAATTGCTCGTGGGTTGAAGTTGAATGTTTGGGAGCTTGTGTTAATGGCCCAATGATGCAAATTAACAATGATTATTTTGAAGATTTAGATAAAGAAAAAACTTTAAAGATTTTAGATCAAATTTTAAAAGGCGGTTCACCTAAGCCAGGATCTTATAGAGGAAGAGTAAATAGTGAACCAGAAAACAACAGAAAAACTTTATTGGATACAAGAAATGCTTAGAGACGAAGACAGAATATTTAAAAATTTATATAACGACATAGGTTCTGATTTAAATTCAGCAAAAAAAAGAGGTGACTGGAGCAATACTAAAGAATTGTGTGACAAAGGTAGAGAGTGGATTATCAGTGAAATTAAATCATCTGAACTCAGAGGAAGGGGTGGGGCAGGATTTCCTACAGGTTTGAAGTGGTCATTTGCACCAAAAGAAGTTGGATCAAGACCTCATTATCTTGTTATAAATGCAGATGAGTCCGAGCCTGGAACATGTAAGGATAGAGATATATTAAGATTTGAACCCCATAAGTTAATAGAAGGTTGTCTAATTTCTTCTTACGCAGTGAATGCTCATAAATGTTATATTTATATAAGAGGAGAATATTTTAACGAGGGGCAAAAATTACAAAAGGCTATTGATGAAGCTTATAAAAGTAATTTTTTAGGAAAAGATGCATGTGGAACTGGTTGGGATTTAGATATTTATATCCATTACGGAGCAGGTGCTTATATTTGTGGCGAAGAAACTGCTTTACTTGAAAGTCTAGAAGGTAAAAAAGGCCAGCCGAGGTTAAAACCACCTTTTCCTGCTCTTATTGGATTGTACGGTTGTCCAACAATTATAAATAACGTTGAAACGATTGCTGTAGTACCATCAATATTAAGAAGAGGAGCAAAATGGTTTGCGTCTTTAGGAAAACCTAAAAATACAGGAACAAAAATTTATTGTATTTCAGGAAATGTAAATAGCCCTTGCAACGTAGAAGAAGAAATGGGAATTCCCTTAAAAGATTTAATAGAAACTCATGCAGGAGGAGTAATTGGTGGGTGGGAAAATTTAAAAGCTGTAATACCAGGTGGCTCATCAATGCCACTGCTTCCAAAAAGAATTTGCGATACAATTAAAATGGATTTTGATTCCTTAATTGCAGAAAAAAGCGGTTTAGGCACAGCAGGAATTGTAGTTATCAATAATGATCAAGATATTATTAAATGTATGGCTAGAATAGCAAGATTTTATAAACACGAAAGTTGCGGTCAATGCACGCCATGTAGAGAAGGTTCTGGTTGGATGTGGAGAATGTTAGAAAGAATGGCAATAGGCGAAGCATCGAGAGATGAAGTAAATATGTTAATGGATGTAACAAAACAAATTGAAGGTCATACTATTTGTGCATTCGGTGAAGGATCGGCATGGCCAGTACAAGGACTTTTAAGACATTTTAAAAAAGAAGTAGAAAAAAGAAATAATTTTAATCCTTTAATAAATACGAAAAAAAAAATTCCTTATTTAATAGACCAACATTTATTAGAAAAGAAAAATGCTTAAATTAAAAGTAAATAACAAAGATATTGAAATAGAGGAAGGCTTAACTGTATTACAAGCTTGTGAAAAAGCTGGAGTGGAAATTCCAAGGTTTTGTTATCATGAGAAGCTATCAATAGCAGGAAATTGCAGAATGTGTTTAGTTGAAATTGAAAAATCACCTAAACCAGTTGCCTCGTGTGCAATGCCAGCTGCTGAAGGAATGAATATAAAAACAAATACAAATTTTGTTGAAAAATCAAGAAAAGGAGTGATGGAATTTTTATTAGCAAATCATCCCTTAGACTGCCCTGTATGTGATCAAGGTGGTGAATGCGATTTACAAGACCAGTCATTATTTTATGGGGTAGATAAATCTAGATACAAAGAAAATAAAAGGGCAGTTCCAGAAAAAAATATGGGACCATTAATAAAAACTCAGATGACAAGATGTATACACTGTACAAGATGTATTAGATTTGCAACAGAGATAGCAGGTGTGCCAGAATTGGGAGCCATAGGCAGAGGGGAAGATATGCAAATTACAACTTATTTAGAAAAATCTATGGTGTCTGAGTTATCTGCTAATGTTGTAGATCTATGTCCTGTAGGAGCCTTAACTTCAAAACCATACGTTTTTGAGGCTAGACCTTGGGAACTCAAAAAAACAGAATCAATCGATGTAATGGATGCAATTGGGTCAAATATAAGAGTTGATACATATGGGTGGGAGGTAAAAAGGATTTTACCAAGAATTAATGAAGATATTAATGAAGAATGGATATCCGACAAGACAAGACATGCATGTGATGGATTGTTGAACCAAAGACTTGATACGCCATTTATAAAATATAATAAGAAATTTGACAAAGCTTCATGGAAAGAAGTTAACAATATTATTAAGGGCAAAGTTCAAGAAACAAGTAGCGACAAAATATGTGGTTTAACTGGTGATTTAACCAATATGGAAACACTGTTTATATTTAAAGAATTTTTCAATAAATGTTTGAATTCAAAAAATTTAGAGTCGAGAAATGACCATGTTTACATAAATCCAGAAAAAAGAGAAAATTATTTATTTAACTCTAATATTAATGGCATTGAGGAAAGTGATTTTATTTTTATTATTGGATCAAATCCTAGATATGAGGCAACTATATTAAATGCGCGTATTAGAAAAGCTTACCTAAACAACAAGACAAAAATAGTTTCATTAAACAATGTAGGTGATTTAACTTACCCTTATGATTTTTTAAAAGGAAAAACAGAAGATATAAAAGAAATTATTGAAGATAAACACCCTTTATCAAATATTATTAAGGAATCAAAAAAACCTTTAATTATGTTGGGTCAGTCCGTTTTGGCATCTAATTCTGGAAAATACATATTTGAGTCCATTAAATATTTTTTAAAAAAGAACGGCAAGATAAATAATGAATGGAATTCTTTAAACATTATTTCAGAAAATGCGTCTACTGTGGGGAGTCTTGATTTAGGAATTTTTCAAACAAATGATGGTTCAAACGAAGTATTGTCTAATTTAGAAAACCATAAATATGAATTAGTTTTTTTATTAGGTCGAGACAACTTAGGCTTTAAGAAAAAAAACGAATTTATAATTTATCAAGGAAGTCATGGAGACAAAGGAGCTGAAATTGCTGATATAATTTTACCAGGGTCAGCATACACAGAACAAGATGGTTATTTTACTAACTTGGAAGGAAAACTACAAAAAGCTTACAAAGCTTCATATCCTCCAGGTGACGCAAAAGAAGATTGGAAGATAATAAATGATTTAGCTGAAGTTATTAATAATAAAAAACTATTTAAAAACAAAGAAGAATTAGAAAGCAGTCTGCTTAACAATTTAAATTTAATGTGTGAAAAAAATATTTCAAAAGAAAGTACAGATCTAAAAGATTTAATTTTTAAAAATGAAGAAATTAAAATTAATAATATTGATTATTATTACTCAAACTCAATAGCAAGAGCATCAAAAACAATGTTCAAATGTAGAAATGAAAAAGTTAAATTAGAAGCCACAGGAACAGAAGACTGAAATGTTTGATTACTTAAACATAATTTTTTTAGAAACATATAAAATTCTATTCTTGCTAGTGCCAGTTTTAGTTTCAGTTGCAATGATAGTTTGGTTAGATAGAAGAGTTTGGGCTTTTGTACAAAAAAGACGTGGCCCAAATGTTGTTGGACCCTTTGGTTTGTTTCAATCATTAGCCGATGCATTAAAATATTTATTTAAGGAAATAATAATACCAGCAAGCGCAAATAAAATTATATTTATACTTGCGCCAATCATAACAATGACACTTGCATTAATTGGTTGGGCAGTAATTCCTTTTGGTGAAAATTTTGTTGTTGCAGACATTAATGTAGGTATTCTTTATTTATTTGCCGTTTCCTCTTTAAGTGTTTATGGAATTATTATGGGAGGATGGGCCTCAAATTCAAAATATCCATTTCTAGGAGCAATTAGATCTGCTGCACAAATGGTTTCTTACGAAGTTTCTATAGGTGTAATAATAATAAATGTATTGTTATGTGCAGGTTCGCTTAATTTAAAAGATATAGTTATAGCTCAAGAAAATATGTGGTTCATAATTCCATTATTTCCAATGTTTGTCATTTTTTTTATTTCAGCTTTAGCAGAAACTAATAGACCACCTTTTGATTTACCTGAAGCTGAAGCAGAATTGGTTGCAGGTTATCAAACAGAATATTCAGGGATGATGTATGCAATGTTTTGGTTAGGAGAATATGCAAATATATTATTAATGTGTGCTCTAGGCTCAATTTTATTTTTAGGAGGTTGGCTTGCTCCAATAGAAATTTTTCCTTTTAATTTTATTCCAGATTTTGTTTGGTTGATATTTAAAATATTATTTTTATTTATTTTGTTTGCATTAGTTAAAGCTATAGTTCCAAGGTATAGATACGACCAACTAATGAAACTAGGTTGGAAAATTTTTCTACCAATGTCACTAATATGGGTTGTCCTTACAGCTTCATATTTATTTTATTTTAATTTATTGCCAGGAAACTAATTATGAAAATTTCAAGATTTTTTAAAACAATATTGTTATTAGATTTTTTGGGTGGTTTGTTAATTGCTTTAAAAGAAATTTTTAAAGAAAAAAAAACAATAAACTATCCTTTTGAAAAAGGCAAAGTAAGCCCGAGATTTAGAGGAGAGCATGCTTTAAGGAGATATCCCAATGGTGAGGAAAGATGCATAGCATGTAAATTATGTGAAGCAGTTTGTCCAGCTCAAGCAATAACAATTGAGTCTGCAGAGAGAAGCGACGGAAGTCGTAAAACTACTAGGTACGATATTGATATGATGAA
This sequence comes from uncultured Pelagibacteraceae bacterium, assembly GCA_902588635.1. Classification (GTDB taxonomy): domain Bacteria; phylum Pseudomonadota; class Alphaproteobacteria; order Pelagibacterales; family Pelagibacteraceae; genus Pelagibacter. Next base: position 89,841 of record CACIPW010000002.1, read on the forward strand.
ATGTATTTATTGTGGTCTTTGCGAAGAGTCATGCCCTGTTGATGCTATTGTACAAGGTCCAAATTTTGAATTTGCGACAGAAACTAGAGAAGAGCTTTATTATAATAAAGAAAAATTACTTGATAATGGTGACAGATGGGAAAGTATTTTAGCAGCCAATATCAAAGCAGATAGCCCTTACAGATAATAATTATGTTAGTGCACACATTATTTTTTTACATTTTTTCTTTTATTGCGATCTTATCAGCAATAATGGTTACCGTATCCAAAAATACTGTACATTCGGTACTCTTTTTAATTTTAGATTTTATAACTATTTCATGTTTATTTATAATGATAGGCGCAGAATTTCTTGGCATGATTATGCTGATTGTTTATGTAGGTGCGGTTGCTGTTCTATTTCTTTTTGTAGTTATGATGCTTAATGTAGCTCAACAAAAAAAAGAATGGTTCAGCTCAAATGAAAGCTCAAAGCATATTCCTGTAGGAGTGCTAATAAGTATAATTATATTTTTTGAATTAACGGTTGTTATTGGTGGGTGGAAATTTAAACCAGACATAGTTTCCCCAATGTCTTTACCGTTAAATTTAGATATTACTAATACACACTCAATTGGGAGTGTTTTGTATACAGATTATATACATCTGTTTCAACTAAGTGGCATGATTTTACTAGTTGCAATGGTTGGGGCAATTGTACTTACTTTTAGAGAAAGATCAGGTTTAAAAAGACAGAGTTATTTTGCACAAATCTCTAGAGAAAGATCCGATAGCGTCAAATTAATGGATGTACCAAGTAAAAAAGGAGTTGATATAGATGGTTGAAGTAGGATTAGGTCATTATTTAACTCTAGGGGCAATAATTTTTTCAATTGGAATAGCTGGAATTTTTTTAAATAGAAAAAATGTTATTGTTATACTGATGAGTATTGAGTTAATTTTATTAGCTGTAAATATTAATTTAGTTTCATTTTCGATCTTTTTAAACGATATAACCGGGCAAATTTTTACTTTATTTATTTTAACTGTAGCGGCTGCAGAAGCCGCAATAGGATTAGCTATAATAGTTGTTTATTATCGAAATACTTCAACCATCGATGTTGAAAAAATACAAAGCTTGAAAGGCTAAAATGGAAATTTTAATTTTATTTCTTCCACTTGCAGCATCAATTATTTCAGGTTTTTTTGGTAAATATATAGGAGATAGAAATTCCGAGATTGTTACAAGTTTATTTGTATTGGCATCAGCATTTTTATCAATATTAATATTTTACAATGTAATAATAAATGGATACGAAAATAATATTATTATTGCATCTTGGATAAACTCAGGAACATTAAATGTAAATTGGTCTATAAAAATAGATCCATTATCCTCAGTAATGTTAGTTGTTGTAACGGTAATTTCAGCACTTGTTCATATATATTCTATTGGCTATATGTCTCACGATCCACATAAACCAAGGTTTATGGCTTACTTATCTTTATTTACTTTTGCTATGTTAACTTTAGTAACTGCGGATAACTTCCTTCAATTATTTTTTGGATGGGAAGGGGTGGGACTTTGTTCATATTTTTTAATAGGTTTTTGGTTTAAAAAAGACACTGCCAATGCAGCAGCAATCAAAGCTTTTTTAGTTAATAGAGTTGGGGATTTCGGGTTTGCGCTTGGAATTTTTTTAATTTTTTATTTATTTGGAACACTTAATTACGATGAAGTTTTTCTTAAAATACCCGAACTTGTAAATAAAGAAATTTCATTATTGAATAATTCTCCACCTTTTGCATTTTTAGGCACAGCAGTTAAATCTATAGATTTAATCTGTCTACTTTTATTTGTCGGTGCTATGGGAAAATCTGCACAGATTTTTTTGCACACATGGTTGCCTGATGCCATGGAAGGACCAACTCCAGTTTCTGCATTAATACATGCCGCAACAATGGTAACAGCTGGAGTTTTTTTAGTTGTAAGATGTTCTCCAATTTTTGAATATTCTGTTTTAGCTTTAAATGTGGTTACAATAATTGGTATGTCTACAGCTTTTTTTGCAGCTACAGTCGCTCTTGTTCAAACAGATATAAAAAAAATAATCGCTTACTCTACGTGTAGCCAGCTAGGTTACATGTTTTTTGCTGCAGGAGTAGGGGCATATAATGTTGCGATGTTTCATTTATTTACTCATGCCTTTTTCAAAGCATTATTATTTTTAGGTGCGGGATCAGTAATTCACGCTTTTAACAATGAACAAAATATTAACAAAATGGGGTCTGTCTGGAAAAAAATTCCTTACACTTGGACAATGATGATTGTTGGAACTTTAGCATTAACTGGTTTTCCTTTTTTATCAGGCTTTTTCTCAAAAGATGCAATAATAGAATTTGCATATTTAAAAGGAAATACTACAGGAATTTTAGCTGCATATGTTGGAATTTTTACTGCATTTTTAACCGCAATATATTCTTGGAGATTAATTTTTAAAACTTTCCATGGCAAATATAACAATGAGGAAATAAAAATTGGAAAAATTCACGAGTCACCAGCCGTTATGATTCTACCTTTAATCGTTCTTTCTATTGGCTCGATATTTGTAGGTTTTTTATTTAAAGATCTTTTTATTGTTCATTCAGATAATTATAATTTTTGGAACAATTCAATAAAGTTTTTAAACCCTTTGAGCAATGACCACCCACCTTTTTTTATAATTATAATAACTCCTGTTTTAGTCACTTTATCAATTCCTATTAGCTACTATCTTTTTATTAAAAATGAGAAATTGACTGATTTGATAACTGAATCTAATAAATCTTTATATAATTTTTTCCTTAACAAATGGTATTTTGACGAATTGTATAATTCTATTTTTGTTAAACCGGCAAAAAAAATTGGTTCTTTTTTTTGGAAGTCTGTTGATATAAAAATTATCGACAGATTTGGACCAGATGGAATTTCTGAAATAATTAAAATTTTATCATTAAAAGCTAGAAGATTTCAAAGTGGATATATTTATCAATATGCATTTGTCATGCTATTAGGTTTTTCTGCAATATTAACATATTTAATTTTGTATTAATGGATTTTCCCATTTTATCTTCACTTATTTTATTGCCTTCTATAGGAGCTTTATTTTTATTATTTGCAAATGAATCAACTACAAAGAGCCGACAAACTATTAAATATGTCGCGTTGTTTGTAGCTTTTGTAAATTTTTTTATTTCAATTTATTTATGGAATTTATTTGACAAATCTACATTTGAATTTCAATTTATTGAAGAAAAACAATGGTTGAAAGGTTTTATTAACTACAAAGTTGGTGTTGATGGAATATCAATTTTGTTTATCATTTTAACAACTTTTATAACTCCGCTATGTATAATATCCGTAAACAATAGCATTAAATCTAGAATAAAAGATTTTCTTATCGCTATTCTAGTAATGGAAAGTTTAATGATTGGAGTATTCTGTTCGTTAGACTTAGTGGTTTTTTATTTGTTTTTTGAAGGTGGATTAATTCCCATGTTTTTAATTATTGGTATTTGGGGCGGCGATAGAAGAGTTTATTCAGCATTTAAGTTTTTTTTATATACACTTTTAGGTTCTGTTTTAATGTTGATTGCAATAATTGTTATTTATTTAACTTCTGGAACTACTGATGTTGTAAAATTATATGAGATAGGGATTGATTCTAATTTTCAAAATTTGTTATGGTTAGCATTTTTTAGTTCATTTGCTGTTAAAACTCCAATGTGGCCAGTTCATACATGGTTACCTGACGCACATGTTGAGGCACCTACCGCTGGTTCTGTACTTTTAGCAGCAATATTACTAAAAATGGCTGGCTATGGATTTCTAAGATTTTCAATTGGATTATTTCCAATAGCATCAGAATTATTTACTCCATTAATTTATTTTCTCAGCCTAATTGCAATAATTTACACTTCTTTAGTTGCGCTTATGCAGGAAGATATGAAAAAATTAGTAGCTTATTCTTCAGTTGCCCACATGGGTTTCGTCACTCTTGGAATTTTTACATTTAAACAACAAGGCTTAGAAGGAAGTATAATTCAAATGATTAGTCATGGTCTTGTATCGGCAGCATTATTCTTATTGGTTGGAGTAGTTTATGACAGAATTCACTCAAGACTTATTGAAACTTACGGAGGCCTTGTTTCGGTAATGCCCAAATATTCAATTTTGCTAATGATATTCACATTAGCTGCAATTGGATTGCCTGGCACTAGTGGATTTATTGGAGAGTTTTTAATTTTGATGGGAGTATTTCAAGATAGTTTTTTAGTAGCAACAATTGCTAGTTTAGGAGTTATTTTAGGAGCGGCATACATGCTATGGCTTTATAAAAGAGTTATATTTGGAAAATTGATAAATAATGATCTATTAAAGATAAGTGATTTAGATAAATCTGAACTATTTATACTTGTCTCTTTAGCTTTGCCAACTTTATTTTTTGGATTTTATCCAGAGCCTTTGTTAAATACAATTGAAGTATCAGTAAGTAATTTAATAGAAATTTATAATTACAATTTAAACATAAGTGGGAATAACAATGGATAACTTAAATTTTATATATCCCGAAATATTTATTTCTATTTCTATTATGTTTTTGTTAATTCTGGGCGTTTTCAAAAAAAAAAGTTCTAGTTTAATAAGTAATTTATCAATTTTAGCACTTTTTGGAGCTTTAGTTTTAATTTTTAACTATCCTACAAATACTAATTTAGAAATTTTTCATGGAGATTATAAAATTGATTTTATTTCATCATACATGAAAATTTTAACAATTTTATCAGGAATCTTTGTTTTGATAACTTCATCTAAATTTTTAAAAATTTTTAAAATATTTCAAATTGAATATCCAATATTAATTTTGTGTTCAATTTTGGGAATGTTTGTCATGATAAGCTCAAATGACTTAATAGTTTTTTATATTGGTCTTGAACTACAATCTCTAGCTTTATATGTTTTAGCTTCTTTTAACAGAGACCATACTAAATCATCCGAGGCTGGACTTAAATATTTTGTTTTAAGTGCTTTATCTTCTGGACTGCTTCTATACGGTTGTTCGTTAATTTATGGTTTTACCGGAACTACTAACTTTGATGAAATATCTATTATAATGAATAACAATCAATATGGACTAACATTTGGTATAGTATTTATATTAGTAGGTTTAGCTTTTAAGATTTCTGCAGTTCCATTTCATATGTGGGCACCTGATGTTTATGAGGGATCCCCAACGTCTGTAACTTTATTCTTTGCTGTTGCACCGAAAATTGCAGCATTAACAGTTTTTATTAGATTTTTATATGTTCCATTTATTAATGTGATCGAACAATGGCAATTAATAATAGTTTTTTTATCTGTTGGATCCATGGTTTTTGGTGCAATTGCTGCAATAGGACAAAAAAATCTTAAAAGACTTATTGCTTATAGTTCTATTGGACATATGGGCTACGCATTAGCAGGACTGTGCACGGGAACAATTGAGGGCGTTCAAAGTTCTGTATTATATATATCAATATACCTTGTAATGAACTTTGGATTTTTTAGTTGTTTATTTATGTTAAAGAGAAACAATATATATCATGAAGACATTGATGATTTATCTGGCTTATCTAAAAATCATCCACTTATTGCATTATCATTATTAATTATATTATTTTCATTAGCTGGGATTCCTCCATTAGCAGGTTTTTTTGCAAAATTTTATATTTTTAAAGCTGTACTTGAGCAGTCGATGTACTACTTAGCAATAATTGGTTTGCTATCAACTGTGATTGCAGCCTTCTACTACCTAAGAATAGTAAAAATAATGTATTTTGATTCAGAAAAAGGCAAATACGACACCGATTATAGTTTAGGGTTAAGATTTACATTAACACTTACAACAATATTAATTTTGTTTTATTTTATATATCCAAGTAAATTAATTGAGATAGTTTCTAAAATTAATATTATTTAATGATTTTAAAAAAATTTGTTTACAAAAATGTTAATAGCACCAACGACATAGCTATAAAAATAATAAAAAATTCTAATAACAAGTCTGGAATGATAATAGCTGACAAACAAAAAAAAGGTAGAGGTAGATATGGAAAAAAATGGATTTCTTTAAAAGGAAATATACTTGTGACAATTTTTTTTAATTTTGATAAAAACAGTCTTTCATTAAAAAAAATGACATACATCAACTGTTTTCTAACTAAAAAATTGCTATTATTGTACTGTAAGAAAAAAATTAGCATTAAGCCACCAAATGATTTATTAGTTAATAAAAAAAAAATATCAGGAATACTTCAGGAAATAATTAAAAAAAATAAAGAGACATACATGATAGTAGGAATTGGAATAAATATAGTAAAAAATCCAAACATAACAAATTATCCTACAACAAATCTTTCAGAATTTTCAAAAAAGAAAATTAATAAAAATGAAATAATTCTTAGATTAAAAAAAATATATGAAAAGTTTATACCGAAACTCACTTCATATAAATCTATGGGAATTTTATGATAATGGTAGGCGATATAGGAAATACGGAAACTAAAATTTGTTTAGTAAATTCAAAGAATCAAATTATAAAAAGAATTAATTTAAAAACAAAAAATATAAATATGAATTTACTTAATAAATCTTTAAAAAAAAAGAATTTAAAAAGAATTGAAATTGAAAAGTGTTTGTTTTCTAGCGTTGTACCAAAGTCATTTAAAATGATTAAATTTTTTTTTCAAAAATTTTATAAAATTAAATGTTTAGAATTAAAAAATTTACCATTAAATCATTTGATAAAAATTAAAGTAAATAAAAAACAAGTTGGCTCCGATCGAATTGCCAATGCTTTGGGAGTTATAAATAAAAATAAAAATTATATAATTTTAGATTTTGGAACAGCAACAACATTCGATGTATTAATTAACAATGTATATCACGGTGGAGTAATTGCTCCTGGTGTTAGTTTATCTTTAAAAACACTAATAAATAAAGCTACTTTAATTCCTAATCTTAGTTTAAAAAAAACAAATAAAGTTATTGGTCTCAATACAGTATCTGCTGTTAGATCAGGTTTTTTTTGGGGTTATAACGGCTTAATTGATAACATTATAAATTTAATAAAAAAAGAAACAAAAAAATCTTTTAAAATAATTATTACTGGCGGTTTTTCGTATTTGTTTAAAAATTCATTAAAATCAAAAGTCAAAGTAAATAGAGATATTACTATAAATGGTCTTATTAGAGCTTCTAATTTAATTAAATATAATAAATGAAAGACGAATTTTTATTTTGTCCCTTAGGTGGGTCAGGCGAAATTGGCATGAACATGAATCTTTTTGCCTACGGCAAACCAAGTGAGCATAAATGGATCATGGTAGATATTGGCGTAACATTCGCAGATGATAGTTTGCCTGGTATTGACCTTATTTACGCAGATCCTGGTTTTATAGTTGATAGAAAAGAAAATCTTTTAGGAATAGTTTTAACTCATGCACATGAAGATCACATTGGTGCTATAGCTCATCTATGGCCTAAATTAAAATGTAAAATTTTTGCAACTCCTTTTACAGCTATATTGATTAAAGAAAAATTTAAAGAAAAAAATATAGATATAACAAAAGATTTAAATATTGTTAATCTTAATGGAACAGTCAAACTTGACCCATTTGAAATTGAATACATCACTTTAACTCATTCAATTTTAGAACCTAACGGATTAAGAATTAAAACTCCAGGAGGAACAATACTTCATACTGGAGATTGGAAAGTTGATCCAAATCCTTTGATAGGAGGAAAAATTAATTCTGACAGATTAAAAGAAATTGGAAAAGAAGGAGTTTTAGCAATGATATGTGACTCTACAAATGTTTTTAGCATAGGAAGATCAGGCTCTGAACTAGATGTAAGAAAAAGTTTGTATTACATTATGAGCAGACTTAAAAAAAAAATTATCGTAACATCATTTGCGTCAAATGTTGCCCGTATGGAAACAATTTTTTACTGCGCAGAAAAAACCGGAAGACAAATTTCTTTGGTTGGTAGATCAATGCATAGAATTTATAAAGCTGCTAGACAATGTGGATACTTAAAAGATGTTATTGAACCAATTGATCCAAGAGAGGCAAAAAGTTTTTCTAGAGAAAAGATTGTTTATTTATGTACTGGAAGTCAAGGAGAACCAATGGGTGCAATGATGAGAATTTCTAGCTATACTCATCCAGATGTTTTAGTTGAAAAAGGAGATGCTGTAATATTTTCATCTAAAATAATCCCAGGGAATGAAAAAAAGTTATACAAACTTCACAACCAATTAGTAAAAGATGGAATCGAAGTTATTTCTGAAGATAACGAATTTGTACACGTTTCAGGCCACCCAAATAGAGAAGATTTAAAAGATATGTATAATTGGGTTAAACCAAAATGTGTTATTCCTGTACATGGAGAACACAGACATATGATTGAACACATAAATTTTGCAAAAGAAATGCAGGTACCTTTCCCTATTCAAGTTGAAAATGGTGATATAGTTAAGCTTTCACCTGGTGATAACCCTGAAGTTTACGACAAAGCTCCAAGTGGTAGACTTTACCTAGATGGTAATGTAAGCGTTGATGAAGGTTCTCAATCAATAAAAGACAGAAAAAATTTAAGTAATAATGGATATATAGAAGTTACTATTATGGTCACTCCAAAAGGAAATATTCATCAAAGACCAATTTTAACTTTTAAAGGACTTCCAATTATTCAAACAGATGAGTTTATTCACGGCTTGGAGGATCAAATTGAAAACACAACAAAAACCTACTCATTAAACAGTAAAAAGCACGAAACGAATCTAATAGATGCACTCAAAATAGTTTGCAGAAAATATTCTAAAGAAAAAACGGGAAAAAAACCTTTTACAAACATAAACTTAGTAAGAATTTAATTGAATATTCTGATTTAAAAAACATAATAACTTACAATGTATATATCAAAAGCTTTTATACCAATTTTAAAAAATAACCCAACTGAAGCAAAAATAAAATCTCATAAATTGATGCTTAGGGTCGGAATGATCAAGCAATCTTCAGCTGGAATTTATTCATGGCTACCTCTTGGATTTAAGGTAATGAAAAAAATTGAAAAAATTGTTAGAGAAGAGCAAAATAAAATTGGTGCACAAGAAATTTTGATGCCTACTATTCAGTCAAGTGAAATTTGGAAAGAAAGTGGTCGTTATGATGACTATGGCGATGAAATGCTTAGGATTAAAGATCGTCAAAATAGAGAAATGTTATATGGTCCAACAAATGAAGAGTTGATAACTGATATTTTCAGATCCAATATTAAATCTTATAAATCATTACCTCAGCTTCTGTATCATATTCAATGGAAATTTAGAGATGAACTTAGGCCAAGGTTTGGAATAATGCGTTGTAGAGAGTTTTATATGAAGGACGCTTATTCTTTTGATATAAATGATGAAGAAGCTTTATACTCTTACAATAAATTTTTTCTTTCATATTTAAGAACTTTTAAAAGATTAAATCTAACTGCAATACCAATGGCAGCTGACACTGGACCTATTGGAGGCAATCTTTCACATGAGTTTATTATTTTAGCAGAAACCGGAGAAAGTAAAATTTTTACAGATAAAAGAATTTTTGATGTAAGTTACGATAATGCTAATTTAGAAAAAAAATCATTAGATGATCTAAGAAAAAAATATGAAATTTTTTATGCAGTTACAGATGAAAAATTCAATAAAGAAGAATTCGAAAAAAAAGTTTCTGCAGAAAATAGACTTACAACAAAAGGAATTGAGGTAGGGCATATTTTTTATTTTGGTGATAAATATTCCAAACCATTAAATGCTTCAGTAGATCTTCCAGGAGGTAAAAAAGATTATGTTAAAATGGGATCCTACGGTGTAGGTGTCTCAAGATTGGTGGGCGCAATAATTGAAGCTAAATATAATGAGAATGAAGAAATAATGAAATGGCCTTTAAGTGTTACTCCATACGAACTGGCAATTATTCCAATGATTACTAAAAACGACACATCTAACTTAGAAAAAGCTCAAAAAATATACAAATTTTTAGAAAGTAAAAAAATTGACACAATTGTTGATGATACTGATGAGAACTTTTCTTCAAAAATGAAAAAATTTAATTTAATTGGTGTTCCGTACCAAATCATCATTGGAAAGAAATCCGAAGGTGATTTGTTTGAGTTTAAAGAAATTGGAAAAGAATCTCAGAATTTATCAATTGATCAAATATCTGAATTAATAAATAAACAAAAAGAAAAAATTTGATTTCTGTATTAGAAAAAGAAATTACTTTTAGATATTTGAAAACCAGAAAGAAAGATGGTTTTCTTAACGTTATTTCAATTTTTTCATTTATAGGTATAAGTTTAGGCGTTGCTGTATTGATTATAGTAATGTCTGTAATGAACGGTTTTAGAAACGAGTTAATTGATAAAATAGTAGGATTTAATGCGCATGTAATAGTTGATCCTTATGAAAAAGAAATTGATCAATCAAAACTAAACGATAATAACTTACAATTAATTTCAAATGATTTAATTTTTAGCAGCAATGGTGAAGCTGTTTTATTAAACAAGGATTTTACCAAGGGTATAATTTTAAGAGGATATAAAAAGGATGACTTTTTAAAACTTCAAATTATAAATAATAAAAATTTTGTTGGTGATAAGAGCAATCTAACAGGCAATAAAATTTCTATAGGTAAAGAATTGAGCTTTTCTTTAAACTTAAAAATTGGTGACAAAGTTTCAGTTATGTCTTCTACTGGTGTTGAGACAATAATTGGTAATTTACCTAAACAACAGACTTTTATTGTTAATTCAATTTTTGATAGCGGTTTTTCAGAATTTGATCACAATGTAGCATTTATTAATTTGGATTATTTAGAAGATTTTTTTAACTTTGATGAAAGTAGTAGAAATTTAGAAGTATATTTAAAAAATCCATCTGATATTGAAAATAGTAAAAATATAGTTCAATCAATCTTTAAAGATCATTTTATTTATACATGGTCAGACATGAATAGTTCTTTATTTTCTGCCTTAAAAGTCGAAAGAAATGTAATGTTTATAATTTTGTCATTAATAATAATAGTTGCAGCATTTAATATTATATCTGGTTTGACTATATTAGTTAAAAATAAAACACGCGAAATTGCAATATTAAAATCAATTGGTGTTTTAAATAAATCAATTACAAAAATTTTTTTTTTAGTAGGCGTTATAATTGGATCATCGGCAACTTTATTTGGAATTATTTTAGGTGTAACATTTTCTATATATATAGAAAATGTTAGAACTCTTTTAAGTTCTATTTTTAATATAAGTTTATTTCCTGAAGAAATTTATTTTTTAAGCAAAATGCCATCAGAAATTAATTTCTTTTCAATTTTTATAATATCAATTTCTTCAATTATAATTACGATTATAGTTTCTATATTTCCTGCCATAAAAGCTTCTAAACTTGATCCAGTTAAATCTTTAAAATATGAATAGTTTAATTACACTCAACAAAATTTCTAAATCTTTTTTGATAAGTAAAAAAATATCAGTTTTAAAAAAAATTGATTTTAAATTTAATTTAGGAAAAGTTTATTCAATCGTCGGACCATCTGGCTCAGGTAAATCAACTTTGCTAAATATTTTATCACTTATAGATAAACCAACATCTGGGATTGTTAAAATTAATAAAAATACAATAAATTTTTTTAACTCTTCGACAAATGATAAAATTAGAGCTGAAAAAATAGGAATAGTTTATCAACAGAATAATTTACTTCCAGATTTTACTGCTTTAGAAAATGTTTATCTTGCTAGGTTGGCTCTTAATAACAACAAAAAAAAAGCTATAGATGCAGCAAGAAAAATTGTTATTAAAATGGGTTTAATTGATAGAATTAATCATTATCCTTCAGAATTATCTGGTGGTGAAATGCAAAGAATCGCTATTGCAAGAGCCTTAATTAATGAACCACAAATTATACTAGCTGACGAACCAACTGGAAGTTTAGATCAATCTACAGCAAAAGAAGTATTTAATGTTTTGTACAAACTTAAAAATTCTAACAGAATAATTATTTATGCAACTCATAATAGATATTTTGCCAATAAGGCTGATTGCAAACTAGAAATGATTGATGGTAATATTAAAACTATCAATGCAAGAATCAAATAATCAAAAATTTAATCATTTAAAAGTTCACACACAGTATTCTATTTGTGAAGGTACGATAAAAATCGATGATTTAAAAGATTTTTGTAAAGATAATAGAATAAATTCAGTAGGTTTATCAGACACTTCTAATTTGTGTGGTTCATTGGAATTTTCAGAAAATATCTCTAAGGCTGGATCTCAACCAATAATTGGAACACAAATCAATTTTACTTATGAGAACACCACAGGTCTTTTGCCGCTCATAGCTTTAAATAAAAATGGCTACAAAAGAATATTAGAATTATCATCTCAATCGTATTTACTAAATGATTCTACATCGGATCCTAATGTAGATATTTCTGAATTATTTAAGAATACAGAAGGAATGATAGTTTTTTCTGGTTCTATACAGGGTCTTTTCGGAAAATTGTTTCACAAAGGAAAAAATGAAGATATTAAAAAATTATACAAAAAATTATCTTCTGTAATGGGTGATAGATTTTATTTAGAAATTCAAAGACATGGTGACAATAACGAGCTTGCATTTGAAAAGGGCAATCTCAAACAATCTAACGATTTAAAAATTCCAATAATAGCTACCAACGAAGTTTTTTATATTAATAAGGACATGCACGATGCACATGATGCATTAATGTGTATAGGTAATAAAACTTATATTAATGATAAAAATCGCTTTAAATATACAAATCAACATTATTTTAAATCTAGTGAAGAAATGTCTAAATTGTTTTCTGACTTACCAGAAGCCTTACAAAATAATTACAACTTACCTTTCAGATGTAGCTTCAGACCCGAAACATCTGAACCAATCTTACCTAATATAAGTTCAGAAAAAGGAGGTGATGCTGATGAAATTTTATTAAAAGATTCCGAGCAAGGACTAAAAGACAAATTTTTAAAAGTATTTAATGTTGATGAGGGTAATTTAAATAAAAATAAAAAATTTATAGAATATAAAAAAAGATTAGAACATGAGTTAAAAATAATAACAGAAATGAAATACGCTAGTTATTTTTTAATCGTCGCAGACTATATAAAATGGGCAAAAAATAACGATATACCTGTTGGACCAGGAAGAGGATCAGGTGCTGGATCATTGGTTGCTTGGTGTTTATTTATCACAGATGTAGATCCGATAAAATTTAATTTAATTTTTGAAAGATTTTTGAATCCAGACCGTATATCAATGCCAGATTTTGATATAGATTTTTGTGAAGAGAAAAGAGATTTAGTTTTTAAATATTTAACTTCAAAATACAAAAATGGAGTAGCCCACATAATAACTTTTGGTAAATTAAAAGCTCGCATGGTTATAAGAGACGTCGGTAGAGTTATAGGCTTACCCTATGGTTTTGTGGACAGTATTTCTAAAATGATACCTTTTGATCCATCAAGACCTCAAACTTTATCACAATGCATTAATAATGAACCGAGATTACAAAAATTAATTAAAGATGACCCAAGGGTAAAAAAATTAACGGACCTTTCTCTTAAATTAGAGGGCCTAAACAGAAATGTTGCTACACATGCCGCTGGTGTAGTCATAGCAGATAAAAATTTAACAGAAGAAGTGCCTTTATACAAAGACTCGTCGGCCAATTTATTATTACCATCTACGCAGTTTGATATGTATTCAGCTGAAAAAGCAGGATTGATTAAGTTTGATTTTTTAGGTTTAAAAACATTAACAGTAATTAACAAAACACAAAAGTTAATTAATTTTAAAAATAAAAATTTCAGAATAGAAAATATTGAATTTGACAACCAAAAAGTTTTTGAATTGCTATCAAAAGGTAACACCGTAGGTGTATTTCAACTTGAAAGTACTGGGATGAGAGAAGCTTTGATGAAAATGAAGCCAAATCATTTAGAGGATATTATTGCACTTGTAGCTTTGTATAGACCAGGACCTATGAGTAATATCCCAACATACAATGACTGCAAACATGGAAAACAAAAACCTGATTATCTGCACCCATATCTAGAAGAAATATTAAAGCCAACATACGGTGTAATAATTTACCAAGAACAAGTAATGCAAATAGCGCAAAAACTTTCAGGTTTTACAGCAGGACAGGCTGATATTTTAAGAAAAGCAATGGGAAAAAAGAAGAGAACTGAATTAGAAAAACAAAAAGAAAAATTTATCGATGGAGCAGTAAAAAATGGAATAAAAAAAGATGTGGCTGCAGGTATATTTTTAAAAATCGAACCATTTGCCGAATACGGCTTTAACAAAAGTCATGCAGCAGCATATGGAATTATTTCATATCAAACTGCCTATTTAAAGACTCATTATCCGAATGAATTTTTTGCTGCATCAATGACTATGGATATATCAAATCAAAGTAAATTAAGTGAATTTTATGAAGAGTTAAAAAGATTAAATATTAAAATTATAAGACCAGATATAAACAAATGTTTTGCTGATTTTAGATCAACCAATGAAAATTTTTACTATGCTTTAGGTGGAATTAAAAACGTAGGTTACGAAGCTGTTTCAAATATAGTTAAAGAAAGACAAAAAAAAGGTCAATTTTCATCTATAAATGATTTTATTAATAGAGTTAACCCTAAAGATATTAATAAATTGCAATTAGAAGGTCTTGTAAAATCAGGAGCTTTCGATTCCATTAATAATAACAGACAATCTATTTATGATTCAATTCCTAAAATAATTCAAAAATCAAAAAATATTTTTGATAACAAAATTGCAAATCAAATTGATCTTTTTACCACCGATGAATCAAGCGAAGAAAATTTTATCAAATCTAAAGAAGATTGGAAATTTGAAGAACGTTTAACCAAAGAGTTTGAGGCAGTTGGTTTTTATATTTCCGACCACCCTTTAAATCAATTTAAAGACATTTATAGTGATTACAAAATTATTGATTTTGATAAATTTAAATCCGATGGCGAAATCAAAGAAAGTAGTGTTGCAGCTACACTTTTAAAAATACAAGAAAGAAAAACCAGTAAAGGAAACACATATGCCGTTATTAAGCTTACTGATTTGACAGGTGTTTTTGAACTGTTTATTTTTTCAGATCTTTTGGAGCTAAATAGAAATATATTAGTTGAAGGAAACTCACTTTTAATGACTTTAACTAAAAATCTTATTGAAGATGAAAATAGATTTAAAAGAGTAAATGTAAAAAAAATAGTATCTTTGAAAGATTTATATAGTAAGCCAATATCAGAAATAGAGCTTAAAATTACCAAACAAGACCAAATTAAAAAAATTTCTGAATTAATAAAAAATAAAGGTGAGACTGATGTAAAAATTAAATTTAACAATGGAAAAGAGGAACTTATATTTAAATTAAAAAACAAAAGATTTGTTGATAGAAAATTAGTGAATCTTATTAAAAATCAAGATATTTTCACTACTATTTATTAAAAAACACTTGTTTATTGTTAAAATAATTTGTAAATAACCATCTAAATTAACACGCACACAGCTTGTGGTTTTATACCTCCGGTCCTTTAGTGGAAATAGTTGTGGTGGCATAACCGGGAATAAATATGAAGATACCAAGTTTAACAATACAGCAATTACTAGAAGCAGGAGTTCACTTAGGTCACAAGACATTAAGGTGGAATCCAAAAATGAAAAAATATATTTTTGGAAAAAGAGATTCAATACACATAATAGATTTAACTCAAACACTTCAATTAACAAATGTAGCGCTTGAAAAAATATTTGACACTATAGCTAATAATGGAAAAATTTTATTTATATCAACAAAAAAACAAGCATCTGAGGCAATTGCTGATGTGGCAAAAAATACCGGTCAATACTTTGTTAACTACAGATGGTTGGGTGGTATGTTAACTAACTGGGGAACTATATCAAATTCTATCAAAAAACTTGAAAAAATAAACTTAGATCTCGTATCAGAAAATAGAGGCTTTACGAAAAAAGAATTATTAAAAATGAGTGTCTTAAGAGATAAACTACAAAGATCATTGGGTGGAATTGCAGAAATGAAAAAAATTCCAGATTTAGTTTTTGTTATAGATACAAACTATGAGTCTTTAGCAATTAAAGAGTCAATCAAATTAGGCATACCAATAATAGCAATACTAGATACAAATTCGAATCCAGAAGGTATTGACTTTCCAATACCTGGAAATGACGACGCAAGAAGATCAATTGATCTATATTGTTCATTGATTAAAGAGACAATAGAAAATGCAAAAAAAACATCACCTCAAAAAATAGATGAAAAAATAGTAAAAAAAGAAGATTCAAAAAAAAGTAAGAAGAAAATTGATAAGATAACAGAAAAAAAAGATTCTGAAAAAAAATTTAAATTAAATTAATATGAGCAATATTGAAAAGGTAAAACAATTACGTAAATCCACAGGTGCGGGTTTTAATGATTGCAATGCTGCTCTTGATGAATCAAATGGAGATTTAGACAAAGCTATAGAAATATTAAGAATTAAAGGAGTTTCAAAAGCTTCAAAAAAAATGTCTAGAGTAGCCAATGAAGGTGTTGTAGCAATAAGTGGGGATGAAAAAAAACTTTCATTAATTGAAGTTAATTGTGAAACTGATTTTGTTGCGAAAAATGAAAATTTCATCAGGTTTGTGAAGGAATTAAGTGAACTTAATAATTCAAGTAATTCGGATTTAGAAAGTTTAAAAAAATGTAAAATGAATAATAATCAAACAGTAGATGAAAATTTAGTTTCTTTAATAGCCAAGATTGGTGAAAAAATAACTGTAGGTAGAGCAAAAACTTTTGATCACAATGGATCAAAAAATTTTAAATATTTACATACAGTTGTTAAAGATAATTTATCAAAGTTAGCAGTTGTAGTTTCGTTAGAAACCAAAGATACCTCGGATGACTTAAAGAATTTTGGCAAACAATTATCTATGCATATAGCAGCCTCAAATCCACTAGCTTTAGATTCAAACAATATAGACAAAAATATTTTAGAAAAAGAAATATCACTAATAAATGAAGAACTTAAAAGCACAGGTAAACCTGATGAAATAATTAAAAAAATTAGCATAGGAAAAATTAATAAGTTTAAAGAAGAAAATTCTTTATTAACGCAACAATGGGTTATGGAACCAAAAAAAAAGGTCAAGGATATTTTAAAAGAATTAAGTATAAATGATTTAAAAATAAAAGATTTTTATCGTTTAAAGATTGGTGACTAAATGTTTAATGACAAAATCTACAACCAAAAGATGGATAAAACCTTTGAAGTTTTTTCAAAAGAGCTAGGATCGTTAAGAACTGGTAGAGCAAACTCTAATATGCTTGATCTAGTTAAAGTTGATGTTTACGGACAAAAAATGCCAATTAATCAACTTGGAAGTATCACTACACCAGATGCAAGAATGATCAACATTCAAGTATGGGATCTAAACAATGTTTCATTAATAGACTCTGCTATTAGAAAATCAGATCTCGGTTTAAACCCTCAAATAGATGGACAATTAATAAGATTGCCAGTTCCCAATTTAAGTGAGGAAAGAAGAAATGAGATGAAAAAGATGATTAAGGTAATTGGAGAAAAATGTAAGATTTCAATTAGAAATATTAGAAGAGAAG
>CACIPW010000003.1 GCA_902588635.1 uncultured Pelagibacteraceae bacterium
CGTAATTGGAAATAAATTCGATAAAACATTTTTGGAATTTGGAGCAACAGATGGTTTAGAATTATCTAACTCTTATATGTTGGAGAATTCTTTGGGTTGGAAAGGGGTTTTATCCGAACCAAGTCCTCAGTGGTATAATTCTTTAAGACAAAATAGAGAAAATACAGAAATAATTACTAAATGCATTTGGTCTGAAAGTGGAAAAACTTTAGATTTTTTTATGTCTGATATTGGCCTTTTTTCTACTCTTAAAAATTATGTAGAAAGTGATAAAAATTCTATGCCAGGAAATACAACTCAAAGAAAAAAAGGTGGTAAAATTATTCCTGTTAATACAATTTCATTAAATGATGTAATCAAGGATTATTTTAACAATATATCACCCTCTTATATTTCAGTAGATACTGAGGGTTCTGAATATGAAATTTTAAAATCATTTAGCCTTGATACTTACAGACCAAAAGTTTTTACAATTGAACATAATTTCACTGAGTTGCAAACAGGTATTGATGATTTGATGAAATCGAATAGTTATGAAAGAATTTTTAGTAATTTGACAGCTTTTGATGCTTGGTATGTTTCTAAAGAAACATTAAAAGAATTAGATTTTTAGCAATTTTTCTAAAACTTTACTCTTAAGTTGATTACCTATAAAACTCTGATACAACAATCTTAGGTTGAATATGAAAAATTGGAAATTAAATAGCTGGAGAAAATATCCGGTGAAACATATTCCGGAATATCCGGATAAAAAAGAGTTGGATCAAGTTTTAAATAAAATTAAAACTTTTCCTCCTTTAGTTTTTGCTGGCGAAACTACACACTTGAAACAACAACTTGCAGAAGTTGTTGATGGAAAAGCTTTTTTATTGCAAGGAGGTGATTGTGCAGAAAGTTTTGCTGAATTTAATCCTGACAACATAAGAGATTATTTTAAAGTTATATTGCAAATGTCTTTGGTTTTGACTTATTCGGCATCTTTGCCAGTAGTAAAACTTGGAAGAATTGCAGGTCAATTTTCTAAACCAAGAAGTGCGCCAACTGAAAAACAAGGGAATGTTGAGTTACCGAGTTATTTAGGTGATAATATTAATGGTATAGAATTTACAAAAAAAGCAAGAAGACCTAATCCAAAAAGATTATTTAAAGCATACTCACAAGCTGCTTCTACTTTAAATCTATTGAGAGCTTTTTGTCATGGTGGGTTTGCAGATTTAAAAAAAGTTCATCTTTGGAATTTAGGCTATATAAAAAAAAGCCCTCAAGCTAAAAAATTTAAAGAATTAGAAGATAAAATTGCTGATGCATTATCATTTATGGATGCATGTGGTATAAATTCAGATTTTAACAGAAGACTAAAAACAGTAAATTTTTGGACTTCTCACGAAGCACTTTTACTTCCTTTTGAAGAGAGCATGACAAGAATCGACTCTACTACCGGAGAGCATCATGACACTTCTGCACATTTTGTTTGGATAGGTGATAGAACAAGACAATTAAATGGCGGACATGTTGAATTTTGTAGAGGTATAGAAAACCCAATTGGAATAAAATGTGGCCCAACTTCTAAACCTGATGAAATTCTTAAGATTTGTAATGTGCTAAACCCAACTAATGAAAAAGGTAAAATAACTTTAATTTCAAGGTTCGGCCATAGCAATGTTGGAAAATTTTTACCAAAACTAATAAGAGCTATTAAAAAAGAAGGATTAAACGTTATTTGGTCATGTGACCCTATGCATGGAAATACTATTAAATCTACAACTGGATTTAAAACAAGACCTTTTGAAAGTGTTTTAAAAGAAGTGAAAAATGTATTTGCTGTTCATCAAAGCGAAGGATCTTATGCGGGTGGTTTACACATCGAAATGACAGGACAAAATGTTACAGAATGTATCGGTGGTACACAAAAAATTTCTGATAAAGATCTGTCTAGCAGATATCGTACTCATTGTGATCCAAGACTAAATGCAAATCAAGCTATAGAACTTGCATTTTTAATTTCTGACGAAATAAAAAAGAATTCCATTTATGCAAAAAGTGGAATTAGAGCTGTATCTTAAGCTTTATAAAAGAAATCCTATAAAGTATATTTGATTTATGGAAGTAAATAAAAAAGTTCTATTTATAAAAGATTGGATTTTGAATTATGTAAATTCAATGCCTAAAAAAACAGAATCTTTAGTCATAGGAATATCTGGAGGCATAGATTCTTCAGTTACAAGCACTTTGTGTGCTATGACAGGTTTAAAAACTATAGTTTTATCTATGCCAATTAAACAAAAAAAAGTGCAGCATGATTTAAGTTTAAAACATCAGGAATGGTTAAAAAAAAAGTTTAAGAATGTTGAAGGTTATACAGTTTCTTTAGATGAATTGTTTAATTCATTTAAATTTTCTTTATCAAATTTTAACAATGATCATGGAATGGCAAACTCTAGAGCAAGATTAAGAATGACGACTTTATACCAAGTTGCTTCTGCAAATAAGGGTATTGTTGTTGGCACAGGTAACAAGGTTGAAGATTTTGGCGTTGGTTTTTACACAAAATATGGAGATGGTGGTGTTGATATTTCACCTATAGCAGACTGCAATAAATCTGAAGTTTGGGAACTAGGAAAAGAACTAAATATTTTAAAAGACATTGTAAAAGCTGACCCTACAGATGGTCTTTGGGACGATGGAAGAACCGATGAAGGTCAATTAGGTTTATCTTACAAAGAACTTGAAGAAGCAATGAATAATGAAAGTTCTATAAATAGGGAAAAATATTTAAAAATAAGAAAAGAAAATTTACACAAAATGGAAGCAATTCCAGTTTGCAAAATACCAAAATAAATATGAATAAAGATATCTTTTTAACAAACAGTCTTGGAAACAAAAAAGAAAAATTTGTGCCAATAAATAAAAACAAAGTTGGCATGTATGTTTGTGGACCTACTGTTTATGACGATCCACACATTGGAAACGCTAGACCGCTAGTAGTTTTTGATATTTTATACAAAGTTTTAAAATGTAAGTACGGAGTCAAATCGGTCTCTTACGTAAGAAATATAACTGATGTTGACGATAAAATTATTCAATCATCTCTTGAAAAAAAGATATCTATTGAAGATTTAACAAAAAAAATAACAATAAACTATCATAGTGACTGTGATTATTTAAAATGTGAAAAGCCAAATGAAGAACCAAGGGCTACTGAAAATATTTCACTTATGGTTAAAATGACTGAAGATTTGATCAAAAAAAAATTTGCTTACGTTAATAATAATCATGTTTATTTTGAAGTAAAAAAATTTAAAGATTATGGAAAACTTTCAAACAAAAATTTAGAAGAATTAATCGCTGGTTCTAGAGTTGAAATATCAGAAAATAAGAAAAACCCTGAAGATTTTGTTTTATGGAAACCATCAAAAGAAAATGAACCATCTTGGGATTCTCCATGGGGCAAAGGTAGACCGGGATGGCATTTAGAATGTTCTGTAATGGCAAAAAAATATCTTGGCACAAAGTTTGACATCCATGGCGGAGGAAGAGATTTAATATTTCCTCACCATGAAAATGAAATTGCGCAATCAAGATGTGCTAATAATTCCGATGCATTTGCAAATTATTGGATACATAACGGGTTTATTACAATTTCGAATGAAAAAATGGCAAAATCACAAGGAAACATTTTAAAAATAAATGATTTTAAAAAAAATATTAACGGTCAAATTTTAAGATTGGCTCTTATAAGCGCCCATTACAAACAACCTTTAGATTGGAATGATAAATTACTCAACGAATGTCAAAAAATTTTAAACAAGTGGTACGATTGTTATGTTGAAGTGAAAAAGAAAGTTTTAATTCCTGAGGATTCACTTGAACCTCTTTATGATGATTTAAATACACCAGGTTATATTGCAAATATTCATAAATTATATGACAAAGCACAAAATGGAAGTATTGAAGATAAAGAAGTTTTTACTACTGCATGTAATTTTATTGGTTTATTAACAGATACAAAAGATCAGTGGTTAAAATTTAAAAAGGAAAAATCTGATATATCCGAAGAAGAAATATTATCTAAAATTAACGAACGTGATAATGCAAGAAAAAATAAAGATTATAAACTTTCAGATAAAATTAGAGACGAGTTATTAAACAAAGGTGTTTTAATAGAAGATAAAGATGGTAAAACGATTTGGAAATTAAAATGAGTAAAGAAAAACTATATATATTTGACACAACATTGAGAGATGGTGCTCAAACACAAGGGGTAGATTTTTCTATCGATGATAAATTAAAAATAACTGAATCACTGGACGGCTTAGGTGTTGATTATATTGAAGGTGGTTGGCCAGGAGCTAATCCAACAGATACTGAATTTTTTCAAAAAAAAATTAATTGTAAAAACTCAATATTAACCGCATTTGGTATGACAAAAAAAACTGGCAGGAGCGCTGATAACGATCCAGGCTTATCTGCACTTTTAAATAGTAATACAAAAGCGATATGTATAGTTGGAAAATCATGGGATTTTCATGTTGATGTTGCTTTAGGTATTTCCAATGAAGAAAACTTAGAAAATATCACTGAAAGCACAAAGTTATTCGTTAAAGAAAAAAAAGAATTTATGTTCGATGCAGAACATTTTTTTGATGGTTATAAAGCAAATTCTAAATATGCATTAGATTGTCTTAAAGCTGCCTATGATAATGGAGCAAGATGGATAGTTTTATGTGACACAAATGGTGGAACATTACCTCATGAAGTATCAAAAATAGTTAGTGAAGTTGTTAAAATAATTCCTGGAAGAAACTTAGGGATTCACGCACATAACGACACAGGAAACGCAGTATCAAATACTTTAGCTGCTGTACTAGCTGGCGTGAGACATGTTCAAGGAACTATTAATGGGCTAGGTGAAAGGTGTGGAAATGCAAATCTTATGTCTTTAATACCTACATTTTATTTAAAGAAAGATTTTTCAGAAAAGTATGAAATAAATATCAAGAAAAATAATATTAAAAATCTAACTCAATGTTCTAGACTTTTAGATGAAATATTAAATAGAAAACCGAACAAACATTTGCCATACGTTGGAGCAGCTGCTTTTTCTCATAAAGGTGGATTACATGTTTCTGCTGTGCAGAAAGACCCAAAAACTTATGAACATATAAATCCAGAGGAAGTTGGTAACTTAAGAAATATTGTTGTTTCCGACCAAGCTGGAAAATCAAATATCTTATCGAGATTAAAAACTATTGGAATTGATATTAAGGAAAATGACCCAAAAATTAAAAAACTTTTAGATGAAGTCAAAGATAGAGAATTTATAGGTTACAGCTACGATGGTGCTGATGCATCATTCGAATTGTTAGCCAGAAGAATTATGAGCGAGATACCTAGATATATTTTAATTAAAGAATATGACGTTTCTGTTAAAAAAGATTCTTCAGGAAATATAATTTCATCTGCAAAAGCACATTTAGAAGTAGATGGTGAAAAGATTATTTGTGAAGGTGAGGGTAATGGACCGGTTAACGCTTTAGACAATGCCATAAGAAACAATGTTGATAGATTGGCCAAATATTCAAAATATTTAAAAGATTTAAAACTAGTAGACTATAAAGTAAGAATTTTAAATACTGGAACTGAAGCTATAACAAGAGTTTCTATAGAAAGCACAGATTCAAAAGGAAAAAATTGGTTTACAATTGGCGTATCAACAAACATTATTGATGCTTCATTTAAAGCTCTTATTGATAGTTTGGATTATAAGCTATTTAAAGATGATGCTCCTGCTAGCAATTAATGCCTTCAGTTTCATTTATTCTTCACAAACCACAGTTATCTGAAAACATAGGAGCGTGCGCCAGAGCTATTAAAAATTTCAATTTTAATAAATTAGCAATAATTAATCCAAAACCTTTGTTTCCTAATGATAAAATTGTTGCAACCTCAGTAGGAGCAAAAGAAATTATTAAAAACTGTAAAGTCTATGATAACTTGGAATTAGCTACTAAAAATATTGACTACCTTATTGCTACATCATCAAGATTTCGTAACAAAAACATTAAACATATAAGTTTAAACGATTTATCCAAATTAGATTTTAATAAAAAAATTGGTTTCCTTTTTGGTTCAGAGGCATCGGGACTTTCAAATAATGAAATAATATATGCTAATTGTACTATGCAAATACCTACTAACCCTAATTTTAAATCAATTAATTTATCACATAGCGTAATTATAGTAGCTCAAGTTGTTTCTGGTTTAATTAAATTAAAAAAATCAAACTATAAAAAATCTAAAAAAGTTAAATCAGCGTCTAAAAAAGATATACAGGCGATGGTAAATTTATGTGTCCAGCAGTTGGAAAATAGAAATTTTTTTAAGCCATCTGAAAAAAAACCAATAATGTTAGAAAACTTGAGAAGTATTTTTTATAAAATGGAGTTATCAGAAAAGGAAACTCGCATATTATCAAGTGTATTTGCTAGTCTTGCAAAAAAAGGCTGATTGACAAAGTTATGAGTAGGTTTATAAAAGCGATCTATTAAATGACAAAAAGACTTAATTCTAAACACAAAGTAGATAGAAGACTTAAAGTTAATCTATGGGGAAGACCCAAGAGTCCATTTAATACTAGAGCTTATCCCCCAGGACAACATGGACAGGCAAAATCTTCAAAGCCATCTGACTATGGAATTCAGTTGCAGGCTAAACAAAAATTGAAATCCTATTATGGAAATATGAATGAGAGACAATTTAGAAATGTTTATAAAAAAGCAATTATGAAAAAAGGAGATACAGCAGAAAACCTAATAGGATTATTAGAAAAAAGACTTGATGCCGTGATTTATAGATCAAAGTTTTCAACTACAATTTTTTCAGCAAGGCAACTAATTAATCATGGACATGTTAAAGTAAATGGAAAAAAAGTTAATATTGCCAGTTATCAATTAAAAGAAGAAGAAACTATAGAAATTAGAGATAAATCTAAACAGCTAGCTTTAATTGATATTGCTCTAGCAAATAAAGAAAGAGACGTTCCTGAGTACCTTCAAGTCGATGAAAAAAATAGAAAAGTTAAATTTGTTAGAACTCCTAAATTTGAAGAAGTTCCCTATCCTGTAGTAATGGAACCGAATCTTGTAATTGAATATTATTCTAGATAAAAAATTTACTTCTTAAAATTTACTGAACTTTCTTCAAGTTTTTTTTTAAGTTCACCGTTCTCATACATTTCTTTTACTATATCACAACCCCCAACAAATTCTTTTTTAATATATAATTGTGGAATAGTAGGCCAATCGCTAAATTGTTTTATTCCTTCTCTTAATTCTTGACTTTCAAGAACATTAACTCCGCGAAAATTAACTTCCAAAATTTTTAATATGTTTGACACAGCCATTGAGAAACCACACTGTGGTGCATCAGGGGTACCTTTCATAAATAAACAAACTTCATTATCATTTATTGAATTTTGTATTAAATTTTTTGTTTCATCGTTCATTTATTTTTCCTTCGTTTTAATTGCAAGAGCATGCAGCTCATTGCCCATTCTTCCTTTTAGAGAAGCATAAACCATTTTATGTTGCTCAATTTTACTTTTACCAGAAAATTGTGAAGAAACAATAGTAGCTGAATAGTGATTTCCATCTCCAGCTAAATCCTGAATATCAACAGAAGCATCTGGTAGAGCTTCTTTTATAAATTTTTCGATTTCTTTTATATCCATTGCCATTTTTATGATTCCATATATTTTTTTAACCAATTATTATTTGACAAGATCAAATCATCAATTGATATTTTTGTCTTGTCGTCAATAACAATATATTTATCTAAAATAACACCCAATTCATCATAATGCACAGAGTTTTTTTCTAGTATTTCTTTAAACTGTTTGTAATTTTCTTTTTCAATTTCCACTATATATCTTCCTTGGTCTTCTGCTAACATATATTGAAATTGATTTATTAATTGTTTTGGTTTTTTTATCTCAATGCCTTTTTTGCCTTTGATGCACATTTTTGCTAAAGCAACAATAATTCCACCCAACGAAACATCGTGTGCAGACTTAATAAATTTTTTTTTAATTAAACTTAAAACTGTTTCTCCATTATTTTTTTCATTAAATAGATTTATTTCAGGAGGAGGGCCATTTTTAATATTCAAAATATCTCTAGAAAAAACACTTTGATCAAGATGACCTTCAGTCTTACCAACAACAAAAACAAGATTGTCAATTTTTTTAAAACCCATTGTTATCATATCTTTATAATTTTTTATTAAACCAATGCCTCCAATTGATGGAGTTGGTTTAATACCTTTTTCTTTTGTTTGATTGTAGAAAGATACGTTTCCAGAAACTACAGGGAAATTTAAATATTTGCTTGCTTCACCAAGTCCTTGGACACATTCAACAAATTCACCCATACTTTTTTCTTTTTCTGGATTTCCGAAATTTAAACAGTTTGTTATTGCAATAGGTTCCGCTCCAACTGAAATTAAATTTCTCCAACTTTCACAAACTACTTGTTTTCCTCCAGTTAATGGATGTGCATAGCAATATGAAGCTGAAGCATCAACTGTAGCTGCTACCGCTTTATTGGTTCCATGAACTCTAACAATACCGGCATCACTTCCAGGTTTTTGAATTGTATCTCCCATTACTGTGTGATCATATTGTTGCCAAATCCATTCTTTGCTACAAATATTTGGATTTGATAATAATTTATTCAACACATTTAAAATTTTTAAATTTTTAAAACTATCTTTGTTGATTTTATTTTTTTTTGGTAATTTAGTTTTTTTCCATTTTCTATCATACATGGGTGAGTTTTCTACCAAGGTATCCACAGGAATATCAGCAACTTTTTTTTCATCATAAAAAAGCTCAATTTTTTTACTAACAGTTGTTTTTCCAATTATTGAAAAATCTAAATTCCATTTATCGAATATTTTTTTAGCCTCTTTTTCTTTACCATTTTCTAATACTATGAGCATTCTTTCTTGGCTCTCAGATAACATTATTTCGTATGGCGTCATGTTCAATTCTCTACAAGGAACTTTATTTAAATTAAGTTCTATTCCTAATTTTCCTTTTGATGCCATTTCAATACTTGATGAAGTTAAACCAGCAGCGCCCATATCTTGAATCGCAATTATTGAGTCTCCAGCCATCAATTCCAAACAAGCTTCAAGCAAAAGTTTTTCTGTAAAAGGGTCCCCAACCTGAACAGTTGGTTTTTTTTCTTCTATTTTTTCATCAAAAATTGCTGATGCCATGCTAGCACCATGAATTCCATCTCTCCCAGTTTTTGATCCGACATAAATTACTGGTTTGTTTATTCCTGCCGCTTTTGAATAAAATATTTTATTTTTTTTTACTAGACCTAAAGTCATAGCATTCACAAGAATATTACCGTTGTATGACTCATCAAAACATGTTTGACCTCCTATTGTGGGCACACCTATACAGTTACCATATCCACCAATTCCACGAACAACTCCTCTTAGCAAACTTTTAGTTTTTTTGTGTTGAGTAGAACCAAAATGTATAGAGTTTAAGTTTGCTATTGGTCTAGCACCCATTGTAAAAACATCTCTCATTATACCTCCAACACCTGTAGCTGCTCCTTGATAAGGTTCTATAAATGAAGGGTGATTATGACTTTCTATTTTAAAGACAATTGCATCATCATCTCCTATATCAACTACACCTGCATTTTCACCAGGACCTTGAATAACTTTTTTTCCTTTTGTAGGTAAATTTTTTAAGTGTAGTCTTGATGATTTATAAGAACAGTGCTCATTCCACATCGCAGAAAAAATTCCAAGCTCTGTAATATTTGGTATTCTTTTTAACAAATCGCAAATCTTTTTATACTCGTCTTTGTTTAATCCATGTTCTATAGCTAATGACTCGTTTACTTCCATTATTTTAAATTAGTTATTAAGTTTTGGAAAAATACAGAACCATCATCACCTGATAAATAAGTATCTATCATTCTTTCAGGGTGAGGCATCATGCCAAGAATATTTTTTTGTTTGTTGAATAAGCCAGCTATATTATTAATAGCACCATTTGGATTTGAGTTATTATTAATTTTACCATCTTTATTACAATAGGTTACTGCAATTTGATTATTGTCATTAATATTTTTCATCTGGTCGGAAGAACAAAAAAAATTACCCTCGTTATGTGCTATATGCAATTCTAAAATATTTTTTTTTATATTTTTAAAATAATTATTTTCAGTATTATTTATTTTAACGAATACATTTTTACATATAAATTCTGAATATTTATTTTTTAGAAGAGCACCAGGAAGCAGTTCAGTTTCAGTTAATATTTGAAAACCATTACAAATACCCAATAATAAACCTCCAGATTTAGCAAATTTAATTACAGATTCAATAATTTTTGATTTAGATGCCATGCTTCCACACCTTAAATAATCACCATACGAAAAACCTCCAGGTAAAACTACTAAATCACTTTTAGGTAATTCAGTATCGTTATGCCAAATCATTTTATTTTTAAAACCAAATTTTTTAAGGGCAACATCCATGTCTCTATCACAATTTGATCCTGGAAAAATAATTACTGACGAATTCATTATTTATTATTGTGATCCAATAATTTTATAATCTTCAATTACAAGGTTAGCTAAAAGTTTTTTACACATATCTTCAGCTTTTTCTTCTGCTTTTTTTTTATCTTTTTCATCAATATCAATTTCAAAATATTTTCCTTGTCTGACTTCTTTAACATTATTAAAACCAATTCCATTTAGAGCCTGATGTACCACTTTTCCTTGTGGGTCCAAGACATCCTTTTTTAGAGTAACAATTGCAGAAATTTTCATTTTTTAATTTTTTTTTTAAAAGCACTTAAATTAGTAACATTAGAAGAATTTACATTTGACTGTTCATGTAAAATACCTAATCTTTTTGCAACTTCTGTGTAAGCAGGTATTAATCCTCCAAGACTTTTTCTAAACCTATCTTTGTCTAATTTTTTTTCAGTTAAAGCATCCCATAATCTACATGTGTCAGGACTTATTTCATCAGCTAGGATGATATCTTTTTTGTTGCTTGATTTAATACGACCAAATTCTAATTTAAAATCTACAAGTTTAATCCCAATACCTCTAAACATTCCAATCATGAAATCGTTAATTCTTAAAATGATTTTTTTGATCTTTTCAATTTCTTTCTTTGTTGCCCAGCCAAATGTTAGAATATGTTCTTCAGCGATTAACGGATCTCCTAGTTCGTCATTTTTAAGACAGTACTCTATTAAAGGATTTTTTAATACGGTACCATCTTCAATACCAAGTCTTTTGGTAATAGAACCCGAAGCTATATTTCTTACTATAAATTCAATAGGAATGATTTCTGCAAGTTTAATTACTTGTTCTCTCATATTAAGTCTTTTAACTAAATGAGTTTTAATTCCTATTTGGTTTAAATTTTCCAGAATATGTTCTGATATTCTGTTATTTAAGATACCTTTGCCATCAATTTTAGATTTTTTTTGATTATTAAATGCTGTCGCGTCATCTTTAAAGTACTGTATAGCCAAACTTTTGTTATTTGTAGAATAGATAATTTTTGCTTTACCTTCGTAGAGTTTTTTACCTTTTTTCATTAATTAAATACTCTTCTAAATATCAAATTTATATTTTTGTAATGAGAAGAATAATTAAAAATAGATTTTAATTTTTTTGGAGGAATTTCTGATATTACAAATCTATCTTTTGATAGTAAGCTAAACAAATCTAATTTTTCAGCAAAACATCTTTTTGCATGTTTTTGAACAATTTTATATGATTTTTCTCTACTTAGTCCAGACTTTGTTAGCTCAAGCATCACTTCTTGTGAAAAAATTACGCCCTTAGTGAGATTTAAATTTTCAACCATTTTTTTTGGATAAACAATCATTTTATCAAGTATATTTTTTAGACGCACCAGAGCAAAATCTAAAGTAATATTTGCATCTGGACCTATATTTCTTTCAACGCTAGAGTGTGAAATATCTCTTTCGTGCCAAAGTGCAATGTTTTCTAATGCTGGCACAACTGTACTTCTAACAATTCTAGAAAGACCAGTTAAATTTTCGCTTAATATAGGATTTTTTTTGTGAGGCATTGCAGAAGAACCTTTTTGACTTTTTGAGAAAAATTCTTGTAATTCATAAACTTCTGTTCTCTGTAAGTGTCTAATTTCTATTGCAACTCTTTCAATTGAACCGGCAATAATTCCCAAAATAGAAAAATAAAATGCATGTCTATCACGAGGTATTACTTGTGTTGAAATAGGTTCAACTTTTAAACCGAGTTTTTTTGCAACATGTTTTTCTACTTCTGGGTTTACATTTGCAAAAGTTCCAACGGCACCAGAAATGGCACAAGTTGATATTTCATCAATTGCATTTAAAAGTCTTTTTTTATTTCTTTTAAATTCTTCATAAAATGAAGCCAACTTTAATCCAAATGTGATAGGCTCTGCATGTATGCCATGGCTTCTTCCTATACAAGGTGTATATTTATATTTTTTTGCTTGTCTTTTTAAAACTTTTAAAATTTGATCAATATCTTTTATTAATATTTTTCCTGACTGAACCAATTGAATGTTTAGACTTGTATCCAAGATATCAGATGAAGTCATTCCTTGATGTAGGTATCTAGCTTTTATTCCAGCTTTTTCAGTAACAGAGGTAAGAAAAGCTATTACATCGTGCTTAACTTTAGACTCTATCTGATGAATTCTTTTAACATTAATTCTAGCTTTTTTTCTAACAACTGATGAAACACCTTTTGGGATTTGGCCTAGTTTTTCCATAGCTTGTGCGGCAGCTATTTCTACATCAAGCCAGATTTTATATTTATTTTCTTCAGACCAAATATCTGTAAGTTCTTTTCTAGAGTATCTTTCAATCATTAATTATAAGTAAGGAGGCTTATGATAACCTTTAACAGATTCTGTAAAGATTTCATAACCATTTTCAGTAATTCCTATTGTATGTTCAAATTGTGCTGATAAAGATTTATCTTTTGTAACAGCTGTCCATCCATCTGCAAGAACTTTTGTTTCATATTTTCCGCTATTAATCATTGGTTCGATTGTAAAAGTCATACCAGGTGACAATTTAGTTCCTGTGTCTTTTTTTCCATAATGAAGAACATTTGGTGGCTCATGAAATTTAGTACTAACGCCATGACCACAGAAATCTTTTACAACAGAAAAACCTTTTTTTTCTACATAAGATTGAATTTCATGACCTATATCTCCAAGTTTTACATTTGGTTTTATAATTTTAATAGCCTCCATCATCGCATCATATGTTGCGTCAATTAAATTGTTTGCTTTAACTGGAGTTTTACCAATACGAAACATTCTACTAGTATCTCCCTGATGTTCATTAACTATAGCTGTTACGTCTACGTTAACAATATCTCCATCATTTAAAATTCTATCAGATGGAATGCCATGACAAACAACGTGATTTAAAGATGTACATAAAGATTTTTTATAACCACGATAAAATAATGGCGCAGAAAAACCGCCATTATCTCTAATAAATTCATACCCAAGTTTATCAATTTCATCAGTTGAAATTCCTGGTTTGATGTTTTCAGTTATCATATCAAGAGTTCGTGCTGCAAGATTTCCAGCAGCTCTCATTTTTTCAAATTTTTCTTTATAATTATTCATTAATAATTTTTATTTTTTTTTCAATCTTTATTTCTTTAGAATTTAAGACGCATCTGTAAGCTAAAAATTTAACACCAGCCTTTTTTGCTATAATATAATTTTGATAATAATTATTATCAATATCTTTTGCTATTCTAAAATTATTTATACCTTGAATTTGAGTTAAAAATAAGACGTAAGGTTTAAATTTTTTTTTAAGAGATTCAGTAAGATTTATAAGGTGTTTTGAACCTCTTGCTGTAATTGCATCAGGAAATTCAGCTACGTTTTCATTTCTGAACAGTGTAACATTTTTGACTTCAATTATATTTTTATCACATAAAAAATCAAACCTAGTATCTTTAGAGTATTTAAACTCTGGAGTAATTTTTTTAATTAATTTAAATTCTTTAATTAATTTATTTTTTAAACCATGTTCAACTATTCTGTTAGCTCTATGAGTATTAACACCAACAAGTTTTTTGTTTACCTTAATCATTTCCAAAGTGAATTTTAATTTACGATCTGGATTATTGCTTTTTGTTACCCAAACATCATTTCCTTCGTTTAATAAGCCCATCATAGAGCCCGTGTTTGGACAGTGAGCTGTTATGATTGAATTATTCACTTTTATATCTACAAAAAACCTTTTATACCGCTTGATTAATTTGCCTTTAATTAAAGTACTGGTAAATTTCATTATAATTTATTTATATTTGTTAATGAAAAATAAAAAAGAAATATTTGCTGGAATAATCATAATAGGAAATGAAATACTATCCGGCAGAACCCAAGATACAAATACAAGCACTCTTTCAATTTGGTTAAATTCTTTAGGAATTAAAGTTCAGGAAGTAAGAACCATTCCCGACATTGAGAAAACTATTATTAACACTGTTAACGAATTAAGAAAAAAATATGATTATATTTTTACTACAGGCGGGATAGGTCCAACTCATGATGATATTACAGCATCATCAATTTCAAAGGCATTTAACTTAAGCTATGGACCGCATAAAGAAGCAATGGGTATTTTAGAAAAATATTATAAGCCAGGAGAATTTAATGAAGGCAGACAAAAAATGGCATACATGCCTACTGAAGCAAACTTAATACTTAACCCAACAAGTGGCGCACCAGGATTTAATGTTGAAAATGTTTTTTGTCTTCCTGGAGTTCCATCAATCTTAAAATCTATGCTTGGAGAAATTACAAATAAGTTAATTGGCGGAGATCCAATCTTAAGTCATACAATTAATTTAAGAACAGTTGAAAGTGAAATAGCAAGCTCGTTATCAGATGTTCAAAAAGATAATAAAGAAGTTGAAATTGGCAGCTATCCTTTTTTTAGAGCAGGTAAATTAGGCGTAGCAATAGTTTTAAGATGTTCAAAAAAAAATAAAATTGACAAATGTAATTTAGAAATACTGCAATTTGTAAAAGAAAAGAATATTGAAATTGTTGAAAGAGATTAATGTTATATTTTGCTTACGGTAGTAATTTAAATCATCACCAAATGAAAAATATTAGATGTTCAGGATCTAAATATTTGAAAACTTTTTTTCTTAAGGATTATAAATTGATATTTTGTCATCCAAATAAATTAAATAAATTTGGATATGCAAATATAATAAAAAAAAAAGGATCTAAGATAGCAGGAGCGATCTGGGAAATTACAAAAGAACACGAAAAAATATTAGATAATTATGAACAATTTCCTAATATTTATCAAAAGGAATATTTCTATTTAGAAGGAAAAAAGATTATGTTTTATATTATGAGTAAATATTTTTTTAAAGATCCACCCAATAGTTATATCGATACAATGAACAAAGGGTACGAAGACTGCAATATCGATTTGAGAATTAAATACAGATTTTAAATGATTAAATTTAACTCCAGCTCCAAACCTACTATTGGAGTTGAGATAGAACTTCAGTTGGTAGATAAAAAAAATTTAAATTTAAAAAACATATCTTCAAAAATACTAGCAGAAGTAAATGAAGAATTTTCAAACAATATAAAATGTGAACTTATAGAATCAATGATAGAAATTAATACTAATATTTGTTCAAATATTAATGAAGTGGAAAATGATATTAGAAAAACATTAAAACATCTTGATGAAATTTTAAAAAATCATGAAACTGAAATAAATTGTACCAGTCTCCATCCTTTTGCTATAGGAAAAAATCAAATTATTACAAATAATCCTCGCTACAAAAGAATAATGAAAGATCTCCAGATGGTAGGAAAACGTTTTATATCTCAGGGACTGCACATACATATTGGAATAGATAGCCCTGAAGTTGCTATTAAAGTAAATAATGCGCTAAGAGTATATTTACCTTTACTTCTATCTCTTTCAACTTCATCACCATTTTTTGAAGGGGAAGATACTGGGCTTCATTCTTATAGAACAAAACTTTTTGAAGCTTTACCGCTAGCAGGAATGCCGGATTATTTAAATAACTGGCAACATTTTGAAAATTTAACTGAACAATTGCAGGGGGCAGGAATAATTAATTCTGTTAAAGATCTTTGGTGGGATGTTAGACCACATCCTGGTTTTGGCACTGTTGAAATAAGGGTTTGTGACATTCCAATAAATTTAAAAGAAATAATTGCTTTAGTTGCTTTGACACAAGCTCTTGTTGTAACACTAATAAAAAAAGAACCATACAAGGATACACATATACAAATTCTTCAATCAAATAAATGGCAAGCTGCACGTTATGGGTTGGAAGGTGTATTTGTTGATCCTAAAACTTTTAAAAAATTAACTATGAGAAAAGCAATTGAAAATTTTTATATGTTGGTAGAGCCAGCAATAGTTTCATTGGGATCGAAAAAATATTGTAAAATATTGGAAGAAATATTAATTTTCGGTACAGGATCAAAAAAACAAAGGAAACTTTATTCTAATTCTGAAAATTTCTTGCATATGTTAAAAACTATAAAAGAGCAATTTTATTATTAACAAAAAAATTAGTAGATATTTTTAATCAATTTTTATTCAAGATATATTTGCTAACAGAAGATTTTATACCAACTATAGATGAAAATAATCCAAAAAATCTAAATTTATTTTTTCTAAATTTTTCTTTAGAGAAAAAATATAAAATAATAAAACTAATAAAAAAACGTATTAATTTTGAAAAGTGCATCTTAAAGGAAGATAAATAACCATAGTGTTTTTTATGATAGAAAAATCTGGACCAATAAAAATTCCAATTTCTAAAATTATCATAATTAGTTTGCAGTTTTTCATCTAACCCTCCGCCGCCATGGTGAACAATCTTTACTTTATTAAATATAATTACATCATCTTTAGAGACTTTCATTCTTCTACAAAGGTCAATTTCTTCAAAAAAGAAAAAAAAAATTTTCATCAAAAACTTTTCGTTTTTTAAATCTTTCTAGATTTATTATTAACGAACATCCTTTTATTAAGTCAACTTTTGTAAAATCTTCCTCGCTATTTGTATTTAGTACTTGATTTTCTAAAAATTTATCAAAATTGTTATTTTTAATAAAATCTATTAAATCATCAGAAATGGGACTTCCAAGAGTGAATGAATTACTCATGTTGAGTATTTTGTTTTCTAAAATGTCGATTTGATCTTCAGTTATAACTACATCTGTACTTAGCAATAAAACATACTGAGTTTTTGCTTTTTCAATTCCTATATTAGAAGCCGTTCCAAAACCAAGATTTACTTTATTTAATATTACTTTGCAATTTTTATACTTTTTTTCAATAACTTCTTTTATTTCATAATTATTTGAATTTTCTATTATTAAAATTTCCCTTTTACCACCTAAGTTTGAAAGACAATTCTGAAGATTTGTTATGGATTTATAAGAAATAATTACAATCGATAAACTCATCAAATTAACTATATTATTTTTTTTTGTTTTAAAAATTTTGTAAATATTTTTGATATGTATTTTAAATCATTAATATCTAACCCTTGATGACAACCAATCAATAATCCATTTTTCATAACATCATTAGCTATATTTTGACAATTTTTGTGTTTTTTATATATTTTATCTTTCATGACAGGTTGTCTTAAAATATTACCGGTAAAAATTGTCCTTGTTTGAATTTTATTTCTTTCAAAAAAAACTTGCAAATCTTTTCTATTAAAAAATCTATTGTCTTTTATAACCAAAGGGAAGGCTAACCATGGAGTTTTAACTCCATTATATTGCTCAGGCAAATTAAAAAATTTAGAGTACTTTTTAAAAAAATTCTTCAAATATATAAAATTTCTATTTCTAATATTTATATTTTTATTAAGCTTTTTGATTTGTTCTAATGCAAAAGCAGCCGATATTTCAGATGGTAAAAAATTATATCCAAGATCTGAAAAGATGTATTTTGCATCATAATCAATTCCTGATATTTTAACATTGAATCTTTTTTTTATTTCTTCAGACTCATTGAAAGTGGCTGAAGATCTTCCCCATCCTCTAAGCAATTTAGCTTTATTGTATAATTTAAAATCATTAAAACAAACTATGCCACCTGAACCAGCTCCATTAATTATGTGTGATGCATAAAAACTGTTAGTTACTACGTCTGAAAGTTTTCCAGTATTTTTATTTCGTATTTTATATCCAATAGTATCGGCAGAATCTTCAATAACTTTTAATCTATATTTTTTTGCAATTTTCTTAATTTTCATCCAATCGGCGATATTTCCTAATAAATTTGGAATCATTATTGCGACTGTTTTTTTATTGATACACTTTTCTATTTGTTCAACATCGGCAATAAATTTATTTTTTATAACTCCAACAAAATGTGGAATTAAACCTAATTGGTAGATAGGTGCTACTGTTGTTGAGAAAGTTAAATTTGGAGTAATAATTTCTGAACCTTTTTTAAAATTAAAAGATGAAAGAGCTAATAAATTTGCTGATGATCCTGAATTTACCATTAATCCAAATTTTTTACCAAATAAGCTTGTAACATTTTTTTCTAATTTTTTTACATTTGGACCATCAATAAGATTTAATGTGTTTTTTTTTAAAACTCTATTTACTGCTTGGATTTCTTTTTTGTTATATACAGCTAGTCCGTAATAAATCTTTTTTTTCATTTAAATATATAAATTTAAATAATATATATATGATGTTTAGTTATAAGTTGAGTTCTAATAAATAGTGAATTAACACTAAAATATTAATGATATCTGGCAACAGAACGACCACTAGTGTAATATAGATATTACGAAAGGAGTCGTTATGGAAATATTAGTTGTTGGTTTTTTACTTTATTTTTTATTGAATTAATAAATTTAGGGGGTTTGGGGCACCTGGCAACAGAACGCCCCTTAGCATCTTATATTTATCAACAATTATTTAGGTGTATTAAATTCTATCCGCGCTATTAAATATATACCGTTATTTAATTTTTATTTTTTTTTCAAATTCAACTTTTTTTTTAGTTTGAGATTTTTTTAAATTATTAAATATTCTTAATGCTATAATCCAAAATATAATCAATAATACTAGGACTAATAGAAAATTCGATACAACTAAATAATTATAAAATCCGTGAAGTAAAAAAGGTATAAAAAAGCAAAGAAATAAATTATTTTTTTTTGAAATAAACGCATATTTCATAAAATAATAACCCATAAAAGCACCAAATAAAGCATGAGCAGGTATTGCAGAAAAAGATCTCACGACAGCCAATGCCATAGATGTGGTTTCAAAATAATCTTTTAATACATACACATAGTAAATGTTTTCAAGTGTAGCAAAACCAAGAGATGCAACAACACCATAAACCATTCCATCTGTAGGTTCGTCAAATTCTTTCATTTTGTAAACGACATAATAAAGAATAAAAAATTTTAGACCTTCTTCTACAGGGGCAGCAGTTAAAAATGAGAAAATTAAATTTTGACTTATGTTTAATTTAGAAAAAAAATCACCTAGAAATGTATTAATAATAAAAGCTGGTATTGTTATTAATATTCCATAGCAAAATATTTTAATTATTGATGAAGTTGGTTCAGGAAATTTTTCTGATTTAACAAAAAAAATAATTATTAAGAATGAAGGTAATATTGTAACTAAAAGTAAATTCATATAATCATTTAATGATCCGTGATCTTAGCACAAATAATCCAATCGCACTACGATCGCACTACTAGTGTAATTCCTAACTTTTCAGTTCAAATTATTGAAGAAATTTATTCATTCACTTCTGGCATTGGGGCAGTAGGGTATCTGCACTACTGCCCTTTTGTAATTATGACATATTATAAGCCAGCAAAACCATTGTTCGCCAACCATTTTTCTCTTTCATAACTTTTTTAGAAACGATTTTATAACCAGAAATGGTTGCTTCAGTTAGTTGATTGTCTGCATTCATTTCATAAGACTTAACTACACCTTTGGCATTCTCTTTATGAGTTATCATTTCATTTCTCAATAAAGTGTGCTGTGTAATATCGGCAATTTTCAATTTTGCTGATAGGATTGCCTTGTTTTCAGATATGGTTAAATCTTTACTCCAACCTGAACCACACATTCTAATTATTTTGTCAGTGGATTTATTTTTTTCACACCAAATATTTGTAAATTTCATCAAATCATTTGGGGAATGAATTGATTTCTTATTTTTTACATAGGAATTAGTACAATTGCTTAATAATAATCCAACAAGTATGATTAATAACATTCTCATTTTTCTCCTTTCTATAAGTTTTCTAAAAGTGTTGCGACAACCATAATGAAGGCATTTTGATATCTCTCTTCAGTTGCGAACTGAACAAAGAAGTTATCTTTTTCCTTACAAGTGTAATGCTCTTTCTTGTTGATTAGTTCGTCATTTACTACATCTGCCTCAGCATAATACTTACAATCTCCTAAGACAGGACTTGATGTTAGAAGAAAAAGAATAATGATAATTCTAATCATACAATTCCTTTTCTTTTTGACTAATTTCAAATCTAAATTGATTTAAAATTGCGTCCATAAGAACAAAAAAACCTTGATGTACTTCTTGTTCAAATATTTTTTTTTGACATTCAGAATTACATTGAGTTAAAATATGAGAAAGTGTTTGTTTATAATAATCGTTGGACTTGCCAAACGCATGTGCGGAAAATGTGAGAAAAAATATAAAGATTAATGTCTTAATCACTCTCATAACTATCTATTTAGAGCTAAAACCTATAAAGCTATAGTGAAATAAGAATAATTATTTTTCACTTAATATTTGATATAATAAAGTATGAAATATTATGACAAAACTTAGAAAACCTCTTTCAATTGAATTTGTTTTAAGTCAGGTGCTTACAAAACTTGATGAAATTGAGATTAAAAACTCTACTGGAAAATCAATATCTCACTTTAGAAAATGTGGAGATGAAGACGATAAAGATCATAACATCAGTTTTTCAGATGCTATTAAACTGGATATTCTTCTCCAGCAAAAGAAGTTAGGAACACCACTTCTTGATTATTTTAATTTGAAACTTGAATACGAACTTAGAAAAATCAACGAATATGAAAATATATCTAATGTTCTAATAAACATTGGGGGCCGTATAGGTAATTTAATGGATATCACCCAAGAAGCTATTGGGCCTTCTGGCCCAGCAGGATCTAATATTAGCAAGAAAGAAAAACAAAAAATATTTAAAGCTGTTAGTGAAGTTGATGAAAAAATAGCTAAATTAAAACTTTCGATAAAATAAGTTTTAATTTAATCTAGTTTTTAATGTTAAAAATTATACTACAGAGATTTAAGAATAATGCGGCATCATTTGGTCTAATAAGTATCATCGGTGGATTTGTTACAGATGTGCTTCAGCCCATCGCTCCCTTTAGTAGTTATATATTCTATGCATCTACCGTAGCTACTTTAATTATATTTCTTACTTTCTTATTTAAATCAACTTTAAGAGAGAAATTATCCAATTCATTAGTTTTGGCTTTATCAATTATGGTAATGACTGGGATAATCTCATTATTACAAAAATATTCTGATAATGATAAAAAAGGTATTCTTGCAAATAATTTTAAAGCATTTGAAAAATTTCAAAATCAATTAGGCATCATTGAAACTCAGATTTCGGAGGTAAAAGATATATCAATTGAAAATTTAGAGGAAACTAAAAAATTATCCAAACAAATAGAAAAAACTAAAAAAGAATTAGGAGAAAAAATCGATCAAATATCTCCCGAAAATAAATTAGATCAAACCAAAATGAAAATGAATTATAGTACAATGTTTTTTTCAAGAAAAGGTTACTTCGAATTCCTTATACACATCCAACCAGTTGAATATCCAAGGGAAATGTTTATGAGTGAGGATGGAAAAAATTATATTTCCTTAGGATTTGATGACATAATCGATACAAGAACAGGATTAAAATGGGGAAAAAATCGCTTCACACTTAAAGAAACAGAATTTAAAAAAAAAAAAATTTATATTAAATATTTAGATATAAATTCAAATATCAAAGGTCCATTTGAAATAAAGTTTGATATGTATGATGAGTTTTTAAAAAATGATAAAAGTTACATTAAAAATCATGCAGAATGGGTTTTTTTTAGATGGGAACTTCCTTATAAAATGTGGTCATTACATCCAATTCTTGAGTATAGATGTGCTCTAAAGTCTGTCTCATTTAAAATGGATAACAAAAAAGAGATTAAAATTGATCTACCAGATTGTAAAGAACAATTAAAAAATAATCCTTTAATTCTTTTTCCAAGACATAAATTTTTGGAAATAAATTCTCCAAAAAATTTACTAGAATACATTTGGCAAAATACCACTAAACAACCAGATTTTGTTATAAAAGAAATAAAAGTTCGTGCCGAATACTATGATGGAGAAACATCAGTTTATAGAACTTTCAAGAACTATGGTTTGAGCGAATAACGCTACAAAGTCCAGGGCTCAAGTTTAAGGTCACCCTTCCCATATTTGGCAAAAGCATTTGTACTTAACAACAAACCCAGAACCACGATCCCTAAAAGTTTTTTCATTTCCCTTTTTTTATTGTATCAAATAAAAGTTTTTTATAACCATATTTATATTTGGTATTATTATAATGAAGTGAATTAAGAACCACTATTCTTGAATTTTCCATATCAATTAAAATGGCTTGTCCACCATAGCCATTCATGCCAAAGACAATCTTATCTTTTAATCCTGGATAATCAAAATGAAACTGACCTCCATAAGTTCTAGAACGATTAAATCCAGGCTCGTTTCTTTCTTTAGTTAAATTTTTAGGAATTCTTCTTTCATAAATTTCTTTTAAATATTTTCCAACACAAGTATCATTCTGATAATCATCCATTATAGCTTTTGCAATTCTAAGATAGTCAAACCTTGTCGCGCTTATGTTTTGATGTCCATTTCCATTTTCTTCTCGTCGACTAGTTTCACCATAAAGAATACTATGTTGGATCTTTACTTTATCATTGAAAATCTTGCTATAAAATTTTTTATAATCTTCACCAGTTTTAAATTTTATATAGTTAAAAATTAACTGAGTAACAAATCCATTATAATTGTAAATATCCTTAGATTTTTTTGTATTTTTGTTTCTAAAGTGTAAGCGCATAGTTGTTTCAATATCTTTATCTTCATAATTACCTAATGAACTGGTACCCCTCCCCGCAAATTCATCGACATATTTTTGATCACCAGTATTCATATTTAAAAAATTAATTAATTTTTGATCATGATAAAGTGAATCTTTTATTATAGGCCAGTCATTTACTCTTGCATCAACTCCATCAATATAACCCTCACATATCGCATGACCTAGCATATAAGAAACTAGTGACTTGCTCATTGACATTGAATAAAATTTTGTCTCATTGTTTAAAAACTCTCCCAGTCTTTCTTTAGGAGAAAATTCATCAATCAATACTTCACCATCTTGGTAATATAAATAGCTTAGGATGCCTTTAGTTTTCATTTGCTTTTTTACATATTTATCTTCAATTAAGTTAAATTTAAAATCGTAGGAATTATTTGTAGATTTAAACTCTTTTAATGATTTTCTATCTCTATATGAATATTTCCATAAATAATAAATCAACGAGTCTCTGTTTGGGTTTGAATCATAAGCAATATTAGTACCTGATAATTCTTTATTATTTATCTTGATATTTAGATTGTTAGATCCTTGAAATTTATCACATTTATTATAATACCAAAGATTACTATATTTTGGTTCTTCTTTACATACTGGGTTTTCTTCCAAGTTTAAATATTGATGATATCCATTTTCAGAAAGCCACAGATTAAAATTATTTAGTTTAAAACTCTCAGCAAATAGATTGCTTGAAGCTAATAAGCTAAACGTTAAAACTGCTAATATTTTTTTCATAAGTATTTTTGCTAATTTAAATACTATGTAATACTTTTTGTAAAGTTTATCTTTTTAGATAATTTATCTAGTAAAGAATTTATCAATCTTTCAAGTGGTAATAAAATTAATCCTAATAAAACTTTCGAAAAAATACTAAATACTGGAACGCCATTTGATAAATTTAAAATTAAAGGATCTAAGATAAAATTGATGTACTCAAAAAAAGCAAGAATCATCATAAAAGAAATTGATGTAGCTATAGCTGCAGCTTTTCCGGATTGTTTTAAAAAAAGAGTTGTTATCAGTAAAATTGAAAATAAAATAAATTCAATTATATAAAAGGTTTTTGATTGCCACCATGGATGATCAATACTAAAAGAATAATCGTTAATATCAGATAAAACTCCATTAGAATTAATTCCTTGTATCTTAAATATATAATTTCCAGGTTTTAAATTTGTATAAGTTACATTATATGCTTCAGTAAAGTCAGAAAATTTTTTATCAAATCCTTCAAGTTGATATCTATATTTATTTTTACTTTCATAAAAGTAATCAGTTAATGAGACCGTAAATGACATTTTATTTTGATCATATTTAAAATCCTCTTTTATTAAAAATCTATTATCTAATAAATCTTTAATTGGAGCTCCAGAAAAGATTTTCTGATTATTGTTACTGATTTTAGAAATAATTATATTACCTGATTTTTTATTTGAAAAATTGTTATTACTTATATTTACAATACCTTCGTTGCTACTCATCAAAATTAAATCATTAAAGAAAAAAAATTCTGTATCAAGATGATGAGATATATTATCAAATGGAAGTTTGAAAAAAGTTCCGTCAGATTTTATTTCATAAAATTCCTGAACTCTTTTTCCTTTGATTCTCTCAGTAAAAGTTACCCAATAGGTGTTGTTTATTGCTTTTTTTAAATCAAGGATTTTTTTATTTTTTATGTTTGGAATTTTTGAAAATAAATCATTTTCAATAAAATTATTATTTGAATAATCAAATTCTAAATACTCTTTATTTGTATTAAAAATAAGTTTGTCATATATTTTAAAAATTTTTACTTTGCCCTTTGTAAATCTTTCACTTTCAAATAATGTTTCTTTTATATTTTTAGGTGAATTTATATCTTTTTTTTCAATCTTAAATTTATAAATACCTTTTTTGCTTACCCTAAACCAAATTTCATTTTTTTGTTCTAATTCTTTTAAATAACTAACACTAGAACCTTGATAAATTTTTTTATATTGTTTTAAATTAAATTTGTTTATTAAAAATATTCCTTTTTTCGATCTAACTAACAAATGATC
This sequence comes from uncultured Pelagibacteraceae bacterium, assembly GCA_902588635.1. Classification (GTDB taxonomy): domain Bacteria; phylum Pseudomonadota; class Alphaproteobacteria; order Pelagibacterales; family Pelagibacteraceae; genus Pelagibacter. The sequence continues at coordinate 25,382 of CACIPW010000003.1, forward strand.
TTTAAATATTTTACTTTTAATTATTTGAAAAACTATTCCAATTTCTTTTTTATCTATTAAACCATTATAATTATCTGATAAATCAATACTTCCTAAGCCAATATTAGATCCAATTAAAAGCTTTTCGTCAGAAACAAAAGTTTCCCAAACTTGAGTATTCAATTTATCTTTTCCAATTTGGATAAACTTTTCTTTTAATTTGCCGTTAGTATCTAAAATAAGTTTTTTTAAATTTACACTTGTTCCAACGTATAAATTGTTTTGAAAAATAGCTACTGATTTAACACGACTATTAAGATTTGATGATTTTAAACCATAAAATTTAAATTTTGAATTTTCATTTATTTTAGATATGCCATCATCTAAACCGGCCCAAATAATACCATTTTTATCTTGGAATAATGATCGCACATTTTCAACTCTTAAACCGCTATCTGAATTATAATGAGAAATTGGTTTTAAAAAATTATCTAAAATAAAAAGACCTTCGTATGTAGCTAATCCAATTTTGTCTTTGTCTAAATCAAATGTTCTATAAACAACACCTATACTATCAATTATATTGTTTTCAATTTTTAAAAATTCACCATCTACTTGTTTGTAAGCTCCATTTTTTCTTGTAAAAATAATTAGTTCGTTTTTATCAGATTTATGAAATCCTGTGATTGTCTTATTTTTAAAAACTTGAGAATTTTTAATTAAAATTGGTTTATAATCTTTAATAATTGATATACCAACTCCATTGATAGCAATATATATTTTATTATTTAAAACTCTTGAAACGCCATATTTTTTCTTATTAACTTTTTTTATTATTTTAATTTTTTTATCTTTATAAAAGAAAAGATTGTTAAGGGATCTAAAAAATATTTCACCATTATCTAATGAAAATGTCTCATAAATTATATCTCTGTTTTTATAATTTTTATCATCTAAATATTTATTTAAAGATTTATATATTGGAGTTCCATTACCATCATTAGAAATAAATCCAAAATTTCCTCTACTGCCAACAATTATATTTCCCTTTTTATCTGTTGTAATTGATCTTGCAGGGTCGTTATTATCAAGAAGAACATTGGCCCATGTTTTTCCATCATAAATTAAGACACCATAATTATTTGCAAAATATAACTTACCGTCTATTCCTTCCGTAATATCCCAATTACTGGTATATCCGCCATTTATTTCAGGAGGGTAATTTAATATTTCTGGAATGGGATATTTTACAACTTGGCTAGCTTGAGCTATTGAAAAAAATAAAAAGATAAAAAATACTAAAAAAATTACAATTATTTTTTTCATAAAATAAACCTACTATATTATCTCGCTGTGTAATAGTTTCAATATTTCCCCATTAATTCACTATCAGTACACAGGAAGATAAAATAAAAAAATTTTACTTATTAAACTTGTTCAATTATAAATATTAGCATAAATATTCATGAAAATAACTCATGCCCTCGTGGTGAAATTGGTAGACACAAAGGACTTAAAAGGCGAGGGATTAACACTTTGATGAGTCTCTAGTAGTCTCTGGTGGTCTCAAACATCCTATAAAATCTCATAACTTTAAATTAGCTATCAATTAAGATTAGAAAATAAGGCTTAATTAATTTGTTCAAACTGGTACTCAACTGGTACATGGAGAGATAAATCAAATGGTCAATTCTAGAGCTTTTTGTTAAGATTAAAATAATGAAGGAATTAGTTTTAAATGAATTAAAAGTTTACGCCAAAGAAGTAAATAGCAAATCTACTCAAGGAGTTAGATCTCATATGAAAAAATTAGGTTTACACGGGTTCGCTGATGATTTTTATTCAAAAAAATCAAAACATCCTTTAAGTGAATGTAGTGAGTACTACCTTGATGACAAAGATTTTATAACAAAAGCTATTAAATTAGACCCCAACTCTATTAAATTTGCATCTAAAACACTTAGACAAGATAAGCAGATTGCAAAACTAATACTTAAAAAAGATAAAAAACTAGCAAATAAATATATATTTAAAAAGACACTTTCTGAAATTAAATGAATAAATTTGATCAAATTGTAAAAGAATTCAGCAATCCTACTACTCCAGGTAATGAGCATAGAATTAAAAAGATTATTAAGGATATGAGTGATGAAGAATTTGAAGAATTAAAATTACAATTTGAACAGGCGGTTGATAACATAAAAGAGCATAATCAAGAAAATCATTCAATCTTAATTCTTAATGATCTTATAGAAGAATATAGAGATGAATAAATACTTTAGAATAAAAGAAGAAAGAGACTCTTTAATAAAGATACTTGAAAATTTAACCTTTGATGAAAAGAAGCAAGTACTAAAAAAAGTAGATCAATCAATGGTCAATTCAGCTAACAAGGTATTAGCTAATGATAATCCTCCTGGTGAATTCTTAACAAAACTACCTACCAAATTTAAAAGTGAAGTACAGGCAAAAGCTATGCAATTAGGAAGAAATCTTATGGTTAAATTTGAAATTGATGAACTGTTTAAAAGAAAAAGAAAAGATAATATTAAGATTGTTAAATGAAACGTTTTCAAAAGTTGAGTGACGATGAGTTGAATGCAGAATTAGATAGATATAATAAAATTATAGAAAAATACCAAAAACCAATTGAAGAATACGATAAATTTTTTAAAGAATATAAAGAAAATAAAATAGAAAAAAATCCAATAGTATTTGAAAGCCCTTTAATTTTAAAAGAAACTGGAACAGATGTGGTTTATCTTAAAGGAATTACCGAAGAACATTTTATTGAAGCCTCAGGCCTATACATATTGACAAAAGAAGGTGCTAGAATTGCTTATAATGAAAAAAATGAATTATTTTTTAGGAGAAAAAGACAAATAGAATTAATTTTAAGAGGTAGAAAAAAAGATAAAGAAAAAACTGAAAATGTAGGTTATGTCTATGTTCTCTCTAATAAATCTTTACCACCTAATACATATAAAATTGGTTCAACTTATGGAAATCCGGAAGAAAGAGCTGAAGAACTGACTGGCACAGGTCATTTACATCCATTCAAAGTAGAGTCAAATATAAAAATCCAGAGCGCAGAATATTACGAAAGAAAAATTCATAGTTTACTAAAAAATTACAGAGTTAAACAAAATAGAGAGTTTTTTGAAATTGATTTAAATAAAATTAAAAATTGCTTAAAACAAGTTTCTGAAATTTCTGAAAAGGGATCAAAAAAAATAACATTAACTGACTTAAAAAAAGAGATAAACTTATAGGATTTTATGGGACAACTGGTACAGGACTGGTACATAGGGAGATAAACTAAAAAAATTTTACTTATTAGACTTGTTGAAATATAAATATTAGCATAAATACTCATGAAAATAACTCATGCCCTCGTGGTGAAATTGGTAGACACAAAGGACTTAAAATCCTTGCCCTTTTGGGAGTGCCAGTTCGAGTCTGGCCGAGGGCACCACAAATATGATTAAACCAATAATTATTTCTGATTCAAACAAAAAGTCGCTAAAGATAAAATTTTTTCTTACAAAAAATTTGAAAAAAAGACCACCATTTAAATCAAATTTAGTGATTGTTATTGGTGGAGATGGTTTTATGCTTAAAACGCTTAAGAAAAATAAAAATTCATCAAAATTTTTTTATGGAATAAATTCAGGAAATTATGGTTTTCTAATGAATAAATTTTCACCAAAACATACCATAAAAAATCTATCAAAAGGTAAAATGATTACTATCTCTCCTTTGGAAATGATTGTAAAAAATAAACAAGGGTTAATTAAAAAATCTATTGCAATTAATGAAGTTTCGATTCTGAGACAAAATAGACAAGGCGCTTCTTTATCAATTCAAGCAGGTACAAAAACAATTATTAAAAAATTAATTTCAGATGGAGTTTTAGTGTCAACTCCTGCGGGCAGCACAGCTTACAATTTGTCAGTCCACGGTCCTATTTTAAGTTTAAATTCAAAAAAACTTTCTATTGCACCAATAAGCCCTTTTAGACCAAGAAGATGGAAAGGTAAAGTTATAAGTGACAAATCAATTGTAAAGATAAAAAATTTAAACCCAAAAAAAAGACCAATAAGCGCTGTAGCAGACAATTTAGAATTTAGAAACGCAAAAAATATTATAATTAAAACAAATAAAAAAATAAAATTTAATTTACTTTATGATTCTAATAGAAGCCTTCAAAAAAAAATTAAAATAGAGCAAATAAGAAAAGAAACTACTTAATGGTGCCCCCGCACGGATTCGAACCGCGGACCTATTGATTACAAATCAATTGCTCTACCAACTGAGCTACAAGGGCATAGAATACTTGTATAAATTATTTTTACACTAATCAAGATTTTTTTTTAAATGACTTAAGTGATGAAATACTATAGCTGCGCTATTAGATATATTTAAACTTTCAATATTTTTGTTTATATTTATACTTACAAAAAAATCAGCATATTTAGCTGTATGTTTTCTCATTCCAAAGCCCTCAGATCCAAACAGAAGTATGTTGTTTCCTTCCCATTTTATTTCAGTGAAATTTTTTTTTAGCATTTGAATTAAAACCATAAACCCAAAAATTTCTATCTTTTAGGTTTTTTAAGGTGGAATTTATATTTGATACTTGGAATATATTAATATGTTCTATGCATCCGCTTGCTGACTTGTACATGAGTTTACTTTTACTTGGAAAATGTCTATCTTTAACAATTAAACCATCAATTTTAAATGAAGCTGCACTTCTTATAAGTGATCCAATATTCCTAGGATCAGTAACTTCATCAAGACATACTAATGTTAGGTTAGTTTTGTTTTTTACAAAATCTTTTAATGTTGGATGATTTAATTCTTCTACTTCAGCAACATAACCTTGGTGTGATATTTGATCTTTTGTTGTATATTTGTCTAATTCTTTTTTTGTTTTAAATAAAATTTTTACATCTTGAAGGATATTTTTTTTCTGATTTTTTCTATGGATGTTTTTTTTACTTTCTTCGGTCAAAAATACCCTTAACACCTTCCTTTCGGGGTTTTTAAGAGCTTCTATTACCGCATGTTGGCCAACAATATAAAATGGTGTTTTATTCATGGTTAATATGAGTTTTATACGTATTTTCTCATATTTTCACAGTAAATCTCGTATTGCAATTGCATGATAAAAATATATAAAACGCTTGTTGTTTGAAGCTTTATTGAACTAGGGGACACTTCCCCAAAAAGGAGGGGTTCCAGAGCGGTCAAATGGGGCGGGCTGTAAACCCGTTGACTTCGGTCTTCGAAAGTTCGAATCTTTCCCCCTCCACCATTCAGTAGAATTTTTAATAACAATGGAGTGAAACTCTTGGGTGTTGCGGGTGTAGTTCAATGGTAGAACGCTAGCCTTCCAAGCTGGATGTAAGGGTTCGATTCCCTTTACCCGCTCCAGAGTAAAAAAATAAATGATAAATATAATTGAGGTTAAAAAGTAATGTCGAAAGAAAAATTTGTAAGAAATAAACCGCATTGTAATATAGGTACAATCGGACACGTTGACCATGGTAAAACAACTTTAACTGCTGCTATTACAAAAGTTTTAGCTGAAGCTGGTGGCGCAAAGTTTGTTGCCTATGATCAAATTGATAAAGCTCCTGAAGAAAAGGAGAGAGGAATTACAATTTCAACTGCGCATGTTGAATATGAAACTGAAAAAAGACACTATGCTCACGTTGATTGCCCAGGTCATGCTGATTACGTTAAGAATATGATTACTGGTGCAGCGCAAATGGATGGTGCAATTTTAGTTGTCAATGCAGCTGATGGACCGATGCCGCAAACAAGAGAACATATTCTATTAGCTAGACAAGTAGGTGTTCCAGCTATTGTAGTTTTTTTAAATAAAGTTGACCAAGTTAAAGATAAAGAGTTAATAGATTTAGTTGAAGAAGAAATAAGAGAACTTTTAACTTCTTATAAATTTCCTGGTGACAAAACTCCAATAGTTAAAGGTTCAGCCTTAGCAGCTGTAGAAGGCAAAGATGAAGCTATTGGTAAAAATGCAATTACGGAATTAATGAAAGCTGTAGATGAGCATATTCCACAACCAGATAGACCAAAAGACAAACCTTTCTTAATGCCAGTTGAAGATGTATTTTCAATTTCTGGAAGAGGCACTGTTGTTACAGGAAGAGTTGAACAAGGTGTCGTAAAAACTGGAGAAGAAATTGAAATAGTAGGAATCAGAGATACAAAAAAAACAGTTTGTACGGGTGTTGAAATGTTTAGAAAACTTTTGGACACTGGTGAGGCTGGAGATAACATTGGTGCATTATTAAGAGGTGTTGAAAGAACAGATGTTGAAAGAGGACAAGTTCTTGCAAAACCAGGATCTGTTACACCACATACTGAGTTTGAAGCACAGGCATATGTTTTAAAAAAAGAAGAAGGCGGAAGACATACTCCGTTCTTTACAAAGTATAGACCACAGTTTTATTTTAGAACAACAGATGTTACTGGTGAAGTAGCGCTTCCCTCAGGAACTGAAATGGTTATGCCTGGAGACGATGCCAAATTTACCGTTAAATTAATTACACCGATTGCTATGAGTGAAAAGCTAAATTTTGCAATTCGTGAAGGTGGTAGAACGGTAGGAGCTGGAGTAGTAACTAAGATTTTAAAATAAACTTAGGAGTGTAGCTCAATTGGTAGAGCGCCGGTCTCCAAAACCGGAGGCTGAGGGTTCGAGTCCCTCCGCTCCTGCCAATTACTAGAAAATATTATGAAAAATCCTTTAAAATTTATTCAAGAAGTAAAACAGGAAGCTTTTAAAGTATCTTGGCCCACAAGCAAAGAAACATTACAAGGAACTTTAATGGTTGTTGCAATGGCAATTATAGCTGCATTGTTTTTTTTATTATTGGATCAAATTTTAAAATTTTTTTTAGATCTATTGTTAAAGGTGAGTTTTTAATGAAAAATTGGTATATAGTTCAGTCTCACTCAAGTTTTGAAAATAAGGTTGCAAGCTTAATTAAAGAGGAAGCAGATAAAGCAAAGATTTCAGATAAAATTGAAGAAATTATAGTTCCAACTCATGATGTTACTGAGGTTAAACGAGGAAAAAGGGTGCAAAGAAAAAAAAAATATTTTCCAGGATATGTTCTGATTAAAACTGAAATGGATAATAATATTTATCACATGATAAAAAATATTAAGAGAGTGAGTGGATTTTTAGGATCAAAAGGAATTCCAGTTCCTGTTTCAGACAATGAGATTGAGAAAATCTTGGGCCAGATTAAAGATGGTGTTGCTCAGCCTAAGTCCGGTATAGAGTATAACGTAGGAGAAAAAGTTCAAGTTATAGATGGACCTTTTGCATCATTTAGCGGATTGGTAGAGGGTATAGATGAAGAAAAATCTAGACTAAAGGTTTCTGTTTCTATATTTGGTAGACCTACACCAGTAGATTTAGAATTTAATCAAGTGGAGAAGGCAAGTTAATGGCAAAAAAAGAAATTACAGGATATGTAAAATTACAGATTAAAGGTGGTCAAGCTAATCCAGCACCACCAGTAGGACCCGCGCTTGGTCAAAGAGGAATAAACATAATGGAATTTTGTAAAGCGTTTAATGAAAAGACTAAAAATTTTATTGGTAAACCAGTTCCAGTCATTATTACTGTCTATAAAGATAAAAAATTTGACTTCATTGTAAAATCACCACCAGCTTCCCATTTTATAAAGGAAGCAGCTAAATTAAAAGGTGGATCTCAAGAACCTGGAAGACTGATAGTAGCTTCAATAACAAAAAAACAAGCCGAAGAAATAGCAAAAAAAAAAATGGCCGATTTAAATGCTCATGATTTGGAAGAAGCGGTTAAGATTATTGCCGGATCAGCAAGATCAATGGGTATAGAGGTTAAAGAATAATGTCATCAAAAAGATTTAAAAAACTACCAACGAACACTTCTAATTTACAACCAAACTTATTGGAAAAAATTTTACCAGAAATAAAAAAAAATTGCACTACAAAGTTTGATGAGTCTATTGATTTAAACTTTCAAATAAATCACAAGCAAAAAAAAAATGAAATTAATTTAAGAACTGTGGTGAATTTACCCGCAGGAAGTGGAAAGAAAATAAAAGTTGCAGTTGTTTGTGAAGAAGGAAAATCCAAAGATGCAAAAGACGGAGGGGCAGATATTGTTGGAGCTGATGATTTTATAGAAAAAATAAAAAGTGGTGATTTAAACTTTAATAAGTTAATTTGCACACCCTCGATGATGATAAAACTTTCAAAACTTGGAAAAATTTTAGGCCCAAAAGGATTAATGCCTAATCCAAAACTTGGTTCAGTTACAGAAAATATTAAAAAAGCTGTAACAGAAGCTAAAACTGGACAAGTCGAAATTAAAAATGATAAAGACGGAAATATAGGTTTAAGTATAGGAAAAAAATCTTTCTCTGACGATAAACTTATTAAAAATTATAATGCAGTTATTGATGTTTTAGAAAAAGAGAAATCGAATAATATAGTCAAAGGTGACTTGATCAAAAATATTTTTATTACTTCTTCTATGGGTGTTGCATACAAAATTAAATTATCAAAAAATATTTAACCATGATGAACAAAGAACAAAAACAAAATTATATAAAAGAGATGACAGCTCAGTTTGAAAATAGTGAGGCTGTTCTTGTAACACATTATCAAGGTTTAACTGTTAAACAATTAGATAATTTAAGAAACCAAATGCGCGAACATGGAATTAAATTTAAAATCACAAAAAATAGAATTACAAAGTTAGCACTAAAAAATTCCAAATGTAAAGATCTAACAGATTTATTTACAGGACCAACGGCAGTAGCTTTATCTAAGGACGCAATTACATCTGCTAAAATCTTAACTAAGTTTTCAAAAGAGAACAAGAATTTAAAAATTTTAGGTGGAATCATGGGAGAAGAAATTTTAGATGTAGCTGGAGTTGCAAATGTCGCAACTTTACCCACTCTAGATGAAGCAAGGGCTAAAATAGTAGGAATTTTACGTTCCCCAGCACAAAAAATTGCAAGTATTTTACTTGCACCTGCTTCAAAAATCGCTATTTTAGCGCTCGAAAAAAGTAAAAAATAAACCCTACAAATACACAAAATATTATGGCAGACTTAAATAAAATTATAGATGACTTATCAAGTTTAACTGTTGTAGAAGCAGCTGAACTATCAAAACAACTTGAAGAAAAATGGGGCGTTACAGCGGCATCAGCTGTTGCAGCAGCGCCTGCGGCCGGCGCTGGAGCAGCTCCAGCAGAAGAGAAAAGCGAGTTTACAATTGTACTTGCTTCTTCAGGAGATAAAAAAATTAATGTAATAAAAGAAATTAGAGCAGTAACTGCTTTAGGATTAAAAGAAGCAAAAGATCTAGTAGAAGGTGCTCCTAAAGAAGTTAAATCTGGTGTTAATAAAAAAGAGGCTGAAGAAATAAAAGCTAAATTAGAAGCAGCAGGCGCAAAAGTAGAACTTAAGTAAATTTAAAGAAAGAATTATTTGCTGGTTATTTTTTTAATCAGCAAGATTGTATAGATGCAACTATCTTTTACAGGAAAAAAAAATATTAGGAAAAATTTTGGCAAACTTAAAGAAGGTTTGTCTATTCCCAATTTGATTGAAGTTCAAAAAAATTCTTATAATCAATTAACAGCTTATAATCCAAATACATCGGACCAGCTAACAAAAGGGTTTGATAGAGTTTTTAAAAGCATTTTCCCAATAGAGGATTTGAATGACAAAGCTACATTAGAATATATATCATACAGACTTGAAAAGCCAAAATTTGATACTGAAGAATGTATTCAGCGCGGTCTTACATTTTCATCAGCATTAAAATGCACATTAAGATTAGTTGTTTATGATATAAATCAAGAAACTAACACTAAAGATATACTATCAGCAAAAGAACAGGAAGTTTATATGGGTGAAGTTCCAATGATGACTAGCAGTGGAACTTTCATAACTAATGGCGTTCAAAGAGTAGTGGTAAACCAAATGCATAGAAGTCCAGGTGTATTTTTTGATCATGACAGAGGTAAATCTCACGCAAGTGGAAAATTACTTTTTAACTGCAGAGTAATTCCTAATAGAGGATCATGGATGGATTTTGAATATGATGTCAAAGATTTTTTATATTTCAGAATTGACAGAAAAAAAAAAATTTTAGCTTCAACTTTATTATTAGCCTTAGGTTTCACCAAAAATGATATAGTAAATGAATTTTATGAAAAAGAAATTTTTACATTTGATGAAAAATTAAAAAAATGGAAAACAAGATTTAACCCAGAAAATTATAAAACCAAAAATTTCTCTGAAGAAGTTATAGATGCCAAAACAGGAAAAACAACTATCAAACTGGGTGAAAAAATAAATTTTTTATCTGCAAAAAAACTTTCTAACGATGGGTTAAAAGAAATATTTGTTTCAAATGAATCACTTTATGGTAAATTTCTTCATAAGAATATTAAAATTGTTGACGAAGTTTTTAAAGTTGGTACTGAGCTTGACGAGAGAATTTTATCAAGAATTATTGATGAAAAGATTTTTTCAATAGAAATATCTACTACTAATTCAATAAACAAAGGTCCTTATTTACTTCAAACTATTTTTAATGACAAAAATGAATCAAAGAATGATGCAATAACTGAAATTTATAAAGTTTTAAGACCTGGTGAACCACCAACAATTGAGATAGCAACACAGATATTTAACAATCTTTTTTTCAGTTCTGATAGATACGATCTTTCTGACGTTGGAAGAGTAAAGATGAATTCTAGATTAAATTTAGTATGTTCTGACAAAATTACTATCTTAAGAAATGATGATATAATTGCTATTATTAAAAAAATGCTAGATATTCGCGATGGTAAAGACGAAGTAGACGATATAGACCATTTGGGAAATAGAAGAGTTAGATCAGTTGGCGAATTAGTAGAAAATCAGGCGCGTATTGGTGTTTACCGAATGGAAAGAGCAATAAAAGAAAAAATGACCACTTTAGATGTAGAGTCATCAATGCCACAAGACTTGATTAACGCAAAACCTTTAACAGTTTCTTTGAAAGATTTTTTTGCAACTTCCCAACTTTCACAGTTTATGGATCAAACTAATCCATTATCAGAAATTACTCATAAAAGAAGAGTTTCAGCTCTAGGTCCGGGTGGCCTAACAAGAGAAAGAGCAGGTTTTGAAGTGCGTGATGTTCATCCTACACACTATGGAAGAATATGCCCAATTGAAACGCCCGAAGGTCCAAATATAGGATTGATAAATAGTCTTTCTACATATGCAAAAATTAATAAGTATGGTTTTATTGAGAGCCCTTACAAAAAAGTTAAAAATGGCGTTGTAGAAGAAAAAATAGAATATCTATCAGCAATGGAAGAGACAAAATATACCATTGCTCAAGCTAATTCAAAAGTTGATAAAAATGGAAAAATAACAGAAGGTCTTGTTTCTTGCCGTCAAAATTTAAATTTTGTATTATCAAAACCTGAGAACATTGACTACATAGATGTGTCACCAAAACAACTTGTTTCTGTTGCCGCTTCTTTAATACCTTTTCTTGAAAATGATGACGCAAATAGAGCTCTTATGGGATCAAACATGATGAGACAAGCTGTTCCTTTATTAAAACCAGAATCTCCACTTGTTGGTACTGGCATTGAAAGTGATGTAGCGCTTGATTCAGGAGTAACAATAGTTGCAAAAAGAGATGGCGTTGTTGATAAAATAGATGGAAAAAGAATAGTAATTAAAGCTACTAGCGAAACTGATTTTACAAAATCAGGTGTGGATATTTATAATTTACAAAAATTTAAAAGATCTAACCAAAACACATGTATAAATCAAAAACCTTTAGTTAGAGTTGGAGATAAAGTTAATACCGGAGATATAATAGCTGATGGACCTTCAACTAAGCTAGGTGAATTGGGTCTTGGAAAAAATGTAACAGTAGCCTTTATGCCTTGGCAGGGATATAATTTTGAAGATTCGATTTTAATTTCAGAAAGATGCGTAACAGACGATGTTTTTACGTCTATTCATATTGAAGAATATGAGGTAATGGCTCGAGACACTAAACTAGGAGAAGAAGATATTACCCGAGACATACCAAATGTTAACGAGGAATCATTAAAAAATTTAGATGAGTCTGGAGTTGTTTACATAGGAGCCGAAGTTAAAGCTGGTGATATATTGGTTGGAAAAGTAACACCAAAAGGTGACACAGCATCTGGACCTGAGGAAAAATTGCTTAGATCTATTTTTGGTGAAAAAGCTATTGATGTTACAGATACATCATTAAAAATGCCGAGCGGCAGCAGTGGTATTGTTGTTGATGTTAGAGTATTCAATAGACATGGGATAGAAAAAGATGAAAGATCTATAACTATTGAGAGAGCCGAAATCGATGTAGTTCAACAGGATAAAATAGTTGAGGAGGAAATTTTAGAAAGAAGCATTAAACAAAGGGCTAATCAAATTTTATCAGGCTCTACAATTAATAAAAAAATAAAAAATATTGACGCTGGAAAAAAAATATCCTCGGACGAAATCGAAAAATTATACATTAATGAAATATTTAAGATTTCGGTAAGCGATAACAAAAAAATAGAAGCCCTTACACAATTAAAAGACCAGTATAATAAAGCAAGCCTAGATATACAGGAAAGATTTGAAGATAAAGTTTTAAAAATTAGACAAGGTGACGATTTACTTCCTAGCGTTATGAAAATGGTAAAGGTTTTTGTTGCAATAAAAAGAAGATTAAGACCTGGCGATAAAATGTCAGGTAGACACGGAAATAAAGGAGTGGTAAGTAAAATTGTTCCAGTCGAAGATATGCCTTACAGGGAAAATGGCACACCTGTAGATATCGTGCTAAATCCTCTAGGTGTTCCAAGTAGAATGAATGTAGGTCAAATATTAGAAACTCATCTAGGCTGGGCATGTAAAGAATTTGGTGAAAATATTAAAAAATTAATTAATGAAAATCAAAAAAAAATAGAAAAAACTGAAAAAATTTCTAATTTTCTTAAATCAATATATGGAAAAGAAATTTTCGAAAGTAATCTAGACAAACTAAGCAAAACTGAATTCAAAGATTTGTGTGAAAATCTTCAAAATGGCATACCAATAGCCACGCCGGTGTTTGATGGTGCTAAAGAAAAAGATGTAACTGAAATGTTAAAACTTGGAAAATTACCTACTACAGGACAAACATATCTATGGGATGGTAGAACCGGTGAAAAATTTGATAGGCCAGTAACAGTAGGGATAATTTACATGTTAAAACTTCATCATTTGGTCGAAGACAAAATTCACGCTAGATCAACTGGACCATACAGTCTAGTTACACAGCAGCCACTAGGAGGAAAAGCTCAACTTGGAGGTCAAAGATTTGGAGAAATGGAAGTTTGGGCATTAGAAGCATATGGCGCCTCATATTCATTACAAGAAATTTTAACAGTTAAATCGGACGATGTTGCTGGCAGAGTTAAAGTTTATGAAACTATCGTCAAAGGAGAAGAAAATTTTGAATCAGGAATTCCAGAATCATTTAACGTTTTAGTTAAAGAAATAAAATCTTTAGCACTTAATGTTGAACTAAATTAATTATGAAAAAAGATATAACAAATTTATTTAAGAATAATGAAATATCAGATGCGCAAAACTTTAATAGCATTAAGATAACACTTGCAAGTCCAGAAAAGATTAAATCCTGGACTTATGGAGAAATTAAAAAACCCGAAACTATAAACTACAGAACATTTAGACCAGAAAAAGATGGCTTATTTTGTGCAAGAATATTTGGTCCAATTAAAGATTATGAATGTTTATGCGGAAAATATAAAAGGATGAAATTTAGAGGAATAATTTGTGAAAAATGTGGAGTTGAAATTACAAAATCAAATGTAAGAAGAGAACGAATGGGCCACATCAATCTAGCAACACCTGTGGCACACATCTGGTTTTTAAAATCATTACCAAGTAGAATTTCTTTAGCAATTGATATGAAATTAAAAGAAGTTGAAAGAGTTTTATATTTCGAAAATTTTATTGTAATTGAACCAGGTTTAACTGGTTTGAAAAAAAACCAACTTTTAAATGAAGATGAACTAAATAAATACCAAGAAGATTATGGTGAAGAATCTTTTACAGCAGGCATAGGTGCTGAAGCTATCCTTGAAATCTTAAAATCTCTAGACCTTGAATCTGAAAAAGCATCTTTAGTTAAAACTATAAACGAAACTAAATCTAAAGTTTCTGAGGAACGATCTATTAAAAGGTTAAAATTAATAGAATCATTTATGGAAACAGGTCAAAAGCCAGAATGGATGATATTAACAGTGGTGCCAGTTATTCCTCCTGAACTTAGGCCCCTTGTTCCATTGGATGGAGGAAGATTTGCTACATCTGATTTGAACGATTTATACAGAAGGGTAATTAATAGAAATAATCGTTTAAAGAGACTAATGGATTTAAAAGCCCCAGATATAATTATTAGAAATGAAAAAAGAATGCTTCAAGAGTCAGTTGATGCATTATTTGATAATGGAAGAAGAGGAAGAGTAATAACTGGCACTGGAAAAAGACCTCTAAAATCTTTAGCAGAAATGCTTAAAGGTAAACAGGGTAGATTTAGACAGAATTTATTAGGTAAAAGAGTTGATTATTCAGGAAGATCGGTAATTGTGGTTGGTCCAGATTTAAAATTACATGAATGTGGTTTGCCAAAAAAAATGGCATTAGAATTATTTAAGCCTTTTCTATATGCACGTTTAAACAAACTTGGATTAGCATCAACAATTAAACAAGCAAAAAAACTGGTAGAAAAAGAAACAAACGCTGTATGGGACGCGCTTGAACTTATTGTTAGAGAACATCCTGTTTTATTAAATAGAGCACCAACACTACACAGATTGGGTGTTCAGGCATTCGAACCAAAACTAATAGAAGGAAATGCAATAGAATTACACCCTTTGACATGTGCAGCGTTTAATGCAGATTTTGATGGAGATCAAATGGCAGTACACATTCCTCTAAGTCTTGAAGCACAGTTAGAAGCTAGAGTTTTAATGATGTCTACAAACAATATTTTAAGTCCTTCCAACGGAAAACCTATAATTGTTCCTAGCCAAGATATGATTTTAGGAATTTATTATTTGTCACAGTCTCCATACAACAAAGATAAGATAGAAGGATATTTTGTAAACAATTCTGAAATAGAACATGCGCTTGAAACCGGTCAAATAAAAGTTCATTCATCAATAATTTCAAGATTTGAAACTCTAGACGAGAATGGTAATAAAAAAATTGAAAAATACACTAGTACTGTAGGAAGGTTTTTATTAGCTAACGTGCTGCCAAGTAATAATAATATTAAATTTTCTTTAATAGATAGATTGCTTCCAAAAAAAATTGTTTCTGAAGTTATAGATATTGTTTTTAGATTTTGTGGTCAAAAGAAAACGGTTGTTTTTTGTGATAAATTAAAAGATTTGGGTTTTAAACATGCTTTTAAAGCAGGAATATCTTTTGGCAAAGATGATTTAGTAATACCTCCAAACAAAGATAAGCTTATAGATGAAACAAAAAAACTTATCGCTGACTATGAAAATCAGTACTCTGAAGGATTAATAACGAGAGGTGAAAAATACAATAAGGTTGTTGATGCATGGTCAAAATGTACTGATAAAGTTGCCGGTGAAATGATGAAAGGAATATCAGCCACTGAAACGACTGAAGAAGGTTTAAGAATTAATTCTGTGTTTATGATGGCAGATAGTGGAGCCAGGGGGTCCGCTGCACAAATGAAACAGTTAGCTGGAATGCGAGGACTGATTGCAAAACCATCTGGAGAAATTATAGAAACACCTATTACTTCAAATTTTAAAGAAGGTTTAACAGCTTTAGAGTATTTTAACTCTACACATGGTGCTAGAAAAGGTTTAGCTGACACAGCTTTAAAAACTGCAAACTCAGGCTATTTAACTAGAAGATTATGTGATGTTGCTCAAGACTTAACTATAACAAAAATAAACTGTGACAAACCAGGAAACATAAAATTATCTGAAATAATAGAAGGAGGAAATGTAATTGTTAGCCTTTCCGAAAGAGCTCTAGGAAGAACAGCAGCAAAAGATATTAAAAACCCTATAACGGGAGAAACAATAATTAAAAAAAATCAAATGATAGATGAATCAGCATGTGAAAATATTGATACCGCTGGTATTAAAATGATAAATGTATATTCGGTAATGACTTGTAGCTTAAAGGAAGGTGTGTGTGCAACTTGTTATGGTAGGGACTTATCAAGAGGAAAACTTGTACATGTTGGTGAAGCCATTGGAATGATATCTGCTCAATCGATAGGAGAACCAGGAACACAACTTACAATGAGAACTTTTCACATTGGAGGCACAGCGTCTATTAAACAAGATTCACAAGTAATTACTAAAACTGAGGGAATATTAAAAATTATAAATACTAACCTGATTGAAGACTCAAAAAAGAATTTAATTGTAATGGGAAGAAATACTCAACTATCAATAGAAGATGAAAAAGGAATCCAAGTTGCAGTTTATAAAGTACCCTATGGTTCAAAATTATTCTTTCAAAATGGAGATAAAGTTAAAAAAAATTCAAAAATTTGCGAGTGGGACCCATACACAACACCGGTTATTGCTGAAAAAAGCGGTATAGCCGGGTATGTAGATTTAATTGACGGTGTGTCTCTACAAGAAATAACAGATGACGCAACTGGTATTTCTTCAAAATCTGTAATTGATTGGAGATCACAGTCTAAAAATTCTGATTTAAAACCAAGAATTACATTAAGAGATGAAAAAGGGAATGTTATTAAAAAGGCCGATGATAATGAAGCAAGGTATTATTTAGTTCCTGACTCAATTTTATCAGTTAAAGACGGACAAAAAATTTTTGCAGGCGATGTTATCGCAAGACTTCCAAAAGAAACTTCGAAAACTAAAGATATAACAGGTGGACTACCAAGAGTAGCTGAACTATTTGAAGCCAGAAAAGCTAAAGATAGTGCAATCATTGCTGAGAACGATGGAAAAGTTTTATTTGGCAAGGAAGTTAGAGGTAAACAAAGAGTTTCAATAGAGTCAGAAAATGGAGAATCATCAAATTATTTAATTCCAAAAGGAAAACATATAAATTTCAATCAAGGTGAAAAAATTAAAAAAGGTGAGTATTTGTTGGATGGTCAACCATTACCACATGATATTTTAAGAATATTAGGCATTGAAGAATTAACTGAGTATTTTGTGAATCAAGTACAGGAAGTTTATAGATTGCAAGGAGTTGTAATTAACGATAAGCATATTGAAACTATTTTGAGGCAAATGTTGAAAAAAATTGAAGTAAAAGAGACTGGTGACTCTAATTTACTACCTGGTGAAATCATCGAAAAAAATAGATTTGAAAAAATAAATGAAAAATTAATATCTGAAAATAAAAAACCTGCCTCTGGCGAAAGAGTATTAATGGGTATTACAAAGGCGTCTCTACAAACCGAGTCATTTATATCTGCAGCATCATTCCAAGAAACTACCAGAGTACTAACTGATGCGGCAATAAAAGGGAAAGTTGATAAACTACATGGCTTGAAGGAAAATGTAATTGTTGGGAGGCTGGTACCTGCAGGAACAGGATCAATTAAGAGTGAATGGAACAAAAAAGCTTTAGACGATGATGAAAAATTCTTAGCTGAACAAGAAAAAATCGAACCCTCAGAAAACCAAGTAAATCAATAAAAAAAATACTTTTTATTTGTCATTTTAAATTGACAAAGTCAAATTGTATAGTAATTTGGCGATATTTTTGGTTGGAATGTAGTACTAAGTACTAAACGCTGCCATACACAGATCAGTCAGTTAATTCATCAAAAATATAAATTATTAGTATAAAAATATGCCAACAATTAACCAGTTGTTAAGAAAAAAAAGAATTAAAGTTAAGTCGAGAGATAAGGTCCCGGCTTTAGAAAAATCACCACAAAAAAGAGGTGTGTGTGTTAAAGTTTACACAACAACACCAAAAAAACCAAATTCAGCATTAAGGAAAGTTGCAAGAGTTAGATTATCTAATGGTCATGAAGTTACCTCATACATTCCAGGAGAAGGACACAACCTTCAAGAACATTCTGTAGTTTTGATAAGAGGAGGTCGTGTAAAAGATTTGCCTGGCGTAAGATATCATATATTAAGAGGCAACTTAGATACACAAGGTGTAACCGCAAGAAAACAGCAACGATCTAAATATGGAGCAAAAAAAGGTAAATAAAAATGTCAAGAAAAAAAAAAGCTCCAAAAAAAATTCAAATAATTGATCCATTGTATAAATCTGCAATAATTCCAAAATTAATTAACTCGATAATGTATGATGGAAAAAAAACAATTGCTGAAAAAATCATTTATGAAGCTATAGAAAAAATTAAATCTAAAGTTAAAGAAGAACCTATAAATGTTTTTAATGAAGCTATAAATAATATTAAACCAACTGTAGAAGTTAGGTCAAGAAGAGTAGGTGGAGCAACCTATCAAGTGCCCGTAGAAGTTAAATCAAAAAGATCACAAGCTCTTGCTTTAAGATGGTTAATTGATGCTTCAAGAAAAAGAAAAGATAAAAAAATGGCAGACAAAATATTTAATGAAATTTTTGATGCCTATCAAAACAAAGGTTCGGCCATAAAAAAAAAAGAAGATACTCATAAGATGGCAGAGTCAAATAAAGCATTTGCTCACTTTAGATGGTAAAAAATTATGCCTAGAACTCACACTTTAGATAAATACAGAAACATTGGAATCATGGCACACATAGACGCTGGAAAAACAACTACCACAGAAAGAATATTATACTACACAGGAAAAAGCCATAAAATAGGTGAAGTACATGATGGTGCTGCAACAATGGATTGGATGGAACAAGAACAAGAAAGAGGAATTACAATCACATCAGCAGCTACAACATGTTTTTGGCGAGATCATAGAATCAATATAATTGATACTCCCGGGCACGTTGATTTTACAATTGAAGTCGAAAGATCTTTAAAAGTTTTAGATGGTGCAGTGGCAGTTTTTGATGGTGTGGCAGGCGTTGAACCTCAATCCGAAACTGTATGGAGACAAGCAGACAAATATAAAGTTCCAAGAATTTGTTTTGTAAATAAATTAGACAGAACTGGCGCTGATTTCTTTAGATGTGTTGATATGATCAAAGACAGACTAGGGGCCAAACCATTAGTTATGCAAATACCAATTGGTATTGAGTCTTCACTTAAAGGAGTTGTTGATCTAATAAAAATGAAAGCAATTGTTTGGAAAAATGAAGATCTTGGTGCTGCTTGGGAAGAAAAAGATATTCCAGATGATTTAAAAAAAAATTGTGAAAAATATAGACAAGAATTAGTTGAAACTGCAGTTGAGCAAGATGAAAAACTTATGGAATCATATCTAAATGGAGATCAAATTAAAAATGAAGATCTTATAAAATGTGTAAGAAAAGGATGTTTAAATTTTGATTTTGTTCCAGTTTTAACTGGTTCGGCATTTAAAAACAAAGGAGTTCAACCCTTATTAGACGCAGTTGTTGATTATTTGCCTAGTCCAAAAGATATTGACTCTATTAAAGGAACCAAGCCAGGATCAGATGAAGTAGTTGAAATGAAATTTGATGATGGGGAACCTTTTTCAGCTCTAGCATTTAAAGTAGCGAATGATCCATTTGTTGGATCTTTAACATTTATAAGAATCTATTCAGGTACTGTTAAATCAGGAACAGGAATTCATAACACATCAAGGGACAAGGAAGAGAGAGTCGGGCGAATGTT
This sequence comes from uncultured Pelagibacteraceae bacterium, assembly GCA_902588635.1. Classification (GTDB taxonomy): domain Bacteria; phylum Pseudomonadota; class Alphaproteobacteria; order Pelagibacterales; family Pelagibacteraceae; genus Pelagibacter. The sequence continues at coordinate 45,254 of CACIPW010000003.1, forward strand.
ATTAATGCATGCTAATTCAAGAGAAGATATAAAGGAAGCTAACACTGGTGATATAGTTGCTTTAGCAGGGTTAAAGTACACAATAACTGGACACACACTATCGGATGAAGAAACACCGGTTTTGCTTGAACCAATGGAATTTCCTGATCCAGTAATCGAAATCGCAGTAGAACCAAAAACAAAAGGTGATCAAGAAAAAATGGGAGAAGCCTTAGGAAGATTAGCAAAGGAAGATCCATCATTTAGAGTTACTTCAGATGAAGAGTCAGGACAAACAATTATTAAAGGCATGGGAGAACTTCATCTAGATATTATTGTAGATAGAATGAAAAGAGAATTTAAAGTTGAAGCTAATGTAGGTGCACCTCAAGTAGCATATCGTGAAACAATATTAAATTCCGCTGAATTTGACTATACTCATAAAAAACAAAGCGGAGGCGCGGGTCAATTTGCTAGAGTAAAATTATCAGTAGAACCATTAGAACCAGGAAAAGGCAGAGAAGTTGAAAGTAAAATTAAAGGTGGATCTATACCTAAAGAATTTATTCCAGGAGTAGAAAAAGGAATTGAGACAATTTCAGATGGTGGCATACTAGCAGGTTTTCCTATAATTGATTATAAAGTAACAATTTTAGATGGACTTCATCACGATGTAGATTCAAGTGTTTTAGCTTTTGAACTTGCTTCAAGACAATGTTTCAAGGCAGCTTGTACAAAAGGGACTTTAAAACTCTTGGAACCAATTATGAGAGTTGAGGTAGTAACACCCGAAGATTACATGGGAGATGTTATAGGTGACTTAAATAGCAGAAGAGGGCAAATTAACACTCAAGAGCAAAGAGGAAACGCAACAGTGATAACTGCCATGGTTCCATTAGCTAACATGTTTGGATATATAAACAGTTTAAGATCCATGTCACAAGGTAGAGCTCAATATTCAATGTTTTTTGATCATTATGATAAAGTTCCACAAAATGTTCAAGATGAAGTAACAAAAAAAACAGGTTAAATTATGGAAAAACAAAATATAAGAATTAAACTAAGAGCTTACGATAATAAAATTCTGGATCAATCTACAGAAGAAATTGTTAATACCGTTAAAAGAACTGGTGCGAATGTAAAAGGACCAATTCCACTACCTACAAGAATTGAAAAATATACAGTTTTAAGATCACCCCATATAGATAAAAAAAGTAGAGAACAATTTGAAACGAGAACACATAAAAGATTAATCGATATAATTGAACCAACACCACAAACAGTAGAAGCCTTGATGAAACTTGATTTAGCTTCAGGTGTAGATGTAGAAATTAAAATATAAAAATGACAGAAATAGCTTTAATTGGAAAAAAAATTGGAATGACACGCGAATTTTATAAATCTGGTCAATCTATTCCCGTAACTGTAGTGAAAATGGAAAAAGCAAGAGTTATTCAAGTAATACAAAAAGACAAAAGAGGATATAACGCAGTTCAATTGGGGTATGGTAAAATAAAAAACTCAAAATTAACAAAGTCAATGAAGGGTTTTTATACAAAGAGAAATACAGAAGCTAAAAAAAAATTAAAAGAATTTAGAGTAAAAAATACCGAAAACTATAAAGAGGGCAATGAATTTGGTTTAGAAATTTTTAAAGAAGTAAAATTTGTTGATATTAAATCAAAAACAATTGGAAAGGGCTTTGCTGGAGCTATGAAAAGACATAATTTTAGCGGGCTTAGAGCTACGCATGGGGTTTCGGTTTCTCACAGGTCACATGGATCAACAGGTCAAAGACAAGACCCAGGGAAAGTTTTTAAAGGTAAAAAAATGGCTGGTCATATGGGTGACAAGCTTAGAACAATGCAAAATATTGAAATAGTTAAATCAGATCTTGATAACAACTTGTTATATTTAAAAGGTTCAATACCAGGGTCAAAAAATACAGAAGTTTTAGTTAAAAAAGCAGTTAAAAATATAAAAAAACTTACAATCGTCCAAAAGATTGAAGTGGCCGAAAAAGCAAAAAAAATTACAGAAAAAAAGAAAAAATAAAATGAAAATTGAAAAATTAAATTTAAGTGGAAAAAAAGATTCTATAGAGATCTTGGATAAAATTTTTTCAGGTAAAATCAATAAAGTTTTGGTAAATAAAGTTTTATACAAAACAAATGCAAACTACAAAGGAAGACGTGCTAAAACCAAACAACAAAATGAAATAAAAGGATCAACTTCAAAAATATATGCGCAAAAAGGAACTGGTAACGCAAGACACGCAAGTCGAAAGGCACCAATATTTGTAGGAGGCGGTGTTGCTCATGGACCTAAAGGAACTCTTGCATACAAAAAAAGGAAATTAAATAAAAGTGAAAAAAAGTTAAGTATTGCGTCCCTAATGACTGAAAAAAATAAATTAAAAAACTTAGTTATATTTAGTGATTTTACTGACGAAATTAAAAAAACAAAAGAAATGAATAAAATTATCAACAAATTTGAAATTAAAAATTCATTAATTATCTTAGATAAAAAATCAAAAGATAAAATTTTTAAATCTGCAAGAAACATTCCAAGTGTAAAAGTTACAGATATAAATCATTTCAGTGCATTCGATATTGTAAAATTTAAAAAAGTTGTTTTTACAGAAAGCTCAGTTAAAGAGTTAGAAAAGAGATATTCATAATATGAATAAAATACATTTATATGACAAAATTTTTTCTCCAATTATTACGGAAAAATCAACCAATTTATCTGCACAAGGAAAAATAGTTTTTAAAGTTCCAAATGGCGCTAATAAAAAAAATCTTAAAAAAAATATTGAAAAAATTTTTAAGGTTAATGTGACTAAAATTAACATTATTAACAAGCAAAATAGAAAAAAATTAACAAGAGGAAGAAAAATTAATGTTAAAGGTTATAAGAAGGCAATAATAACATTAAAAAAAGGTCAAAGTATTGACTTAACTACAGGTATTTAATAATGGCACTTAAAACATTTAAACCGTATACAAAATCATCAAGGGGAACAATTTTAATTGATAGAACTGGATTATGGAAAGGAAAGCCCTTTAAATCCCTTGTTTCAACAAAGAACTCTAGAAAAGGAAGAAATAATTATGGACGTATCACTTCAAGAAATAGAGCAGGTGGTCATAAAAAAATGTATAGAGATGTTGATTTTTACAGAAAAAAATTTGATGTAGAGGCAACAGTTGAGAGAATTGAATACGACCCAAATAGAACTTGTTACATAATGTTAGTAAAATTTGATGATGGTGAATATAAATATTACTTAGCGCCGCAAAAAGTTAAAACTGGAGACAAAATAGTTAATGGTAGTAAAAAAGAGATAAAGGTAGGAAATTGTATGCCTTTACAAGATATACCTGTTGGTATTGATATTCATAATGTTGAGTTGCAACCTGGATCAGGTGGTAAAATCGCTAGATCCGCAGGGACTTCCGTAACAATTTCTGGAATCGATGGAAACTATTCATTGATCAAAATGGCATCTGGTGAAGTCAGAAAAATTGACTCAAGATCGCTAGCAACAATCGGAGTATTATCAAACCCAGATCAAAAAAATATTAAGATAGGTAAAGCAGGCAGGTCAAGATGGCTTGGAAGAAGACCTCACACAAGAGGCGTTGTTATGAATCCAGTTGATCATCCACATGGAGGTGGAGAAGGCAAAAGTGCAGGTGGAAGACATCCTGTGTCAAGAACTGGACAATCTGCAAAAGGTTTAAAAACAAGAGATAATAAGAGAACAGACAAATATATTATAAGAAGAAGAAAGAAGAAGAAAGTTTAAGGTAAAATTTATGGCAAGATCTGTATGGAAAGGACCATTTGTTGAAGAAAGTCTAATGAAAAAAGTTGATTTACAAAAAAAAGCAACAAACAGAAAACCAATTAAAACATGGTCAAGAAAATCTACTATAATTCCTGATTTTGTTGGTTGTAGTTTTTTAATTTACAACGGAAAAAAATTTATTCCACTTACGGTTTCGGAAGATATGGTTGGACATAAATTGGGGGAGTTTGCTCCAACCAGAACATTCGTCGGTCATACACCAGCTGATAAAAAAGCTGCTAAAGAAGAAGCATTATCTACAGCAACATCTAAAGATTTAAAAAAATGAGTAATAAAAAAAAAAATAAAGACATAAAAGAAAAGATAGTAAAATCCGTGAATAAAAATGTTCGATCAAGTGTTAGAAAACTAAACCCAATTCTAAAAGGAATTGTTGGTAAAAAAGTTGATATTGCTTTAAGAGATTTAACATTTTCAGATAAAAGAATTTCAAAAGATATTAAAAAAACTATTTCTTCGGCAATAGCAAATGCAGAAAATAATTATCAATACGATATTGATAGATTGGTCGTTAAAGAAGCTTTTTGTGGAAAACAAATAATTATGAAAAGATTCAGGGCTAGAGCAAAAGGCCGTGCCGCACCAATTCTTAAACCTTATTCAAACGTAACAATAATTTTATCAGAATCAAAAAAAATGGAGAGCCATGGGACAAAAAGTTAATCCGGTAGGTTTACGACTAGGTATAAATAGAGGTTGGGACTCTGTATGGTATGCAAAAAAAAAAGATTTTGGAAACTATCTAATTGAAGATTTTAAAATTAGAGAATACATAAAAAAAAATGTTATTAATTCTGGAGTTTCTAAGGTGATGATTGAAAGAACAGCAAAAAAATGTTTTGTGACGATTTATACATCAAGACCTGGTTTTGTAATAGGTAAAAAAGGAAGCGATATTGAAAAAATTAAATCTAAATTATCAAATATTACTTCAAATGAAGTAACATTAAACATTAAGGAAGTAAAAAAACCTGAAACTAATAGTTTTTTAGTAGCAGAAAATATTGCTCAACAATTAGTTAAAAGAATTTCTTACAGAAGAGCAATGAAAAGAGCTATGCAATCTGCATTAAGATTGGGTGCAAAAGGAATAAAAGTTTCTATAAGTGGAAGATTGGGTGGAAACGAAATTGCTAGAACTGAATGGTTAAGAGATGGAAGCATACCTTCACACACTTTAAGAGCTGACATCGATTATGCAGAGTCCGAAGCATTAACAACATATGGTATAATTGGAATTAAAGTTTGGATTTATAAAGGAGAAATTTTTAACAAGGAGTTTAGTCAAGAGACTAATAAAAAATAATCATGCTGCAACCAACTAGATCAAAATTTAGAAAAGCTCACAAAGGTCGTATACATGGAAACGCTTCTAGAGCTAATTTTATAAATTACGGCGCATATGCATTAAAAGCAATGTCACCTGATAGAGTTATTGGAAAACAAATTGAAGCGGCAAGAGTTGCTTTAACAAGACATATGAAGAGACAAGGTAGAGTTTGGACTAGAATTTTTCCAAATATACCAGTTTCTAAAAAGCCAGTTGAAGTAAGAATGGGCAAAGGAAAAGGCTCACCAGAATTTTGGGCTTGCCGAGTAAAACCAGGAAGAATATTATTTGAAATAGACGGTGTTTCCGAACAACTAGCAAAAGAGGCTCTTTATAAAGCCTCCGCTAAATTGCCAATAAAAACAAAATTTATAAGAAGAATATCGTAATGAAAAAAAAAGAAATTAACAAACTAACTAAATCACAAGTGATTAAAAATATTGATCAAATGAAGAAAGATTTATTTAATTTAAGATTTCAAAAGATCAACTCACAAATTACAAATCCCGCTAAAATAAACCAAACAAAAAAATCATTAGCGAGATTAAAAACACTTTTAAGAGGAAAATTAAATGCCTAAAAAAATATTATCGGGAATAGTTGTAAGCGATAAACCAAATAAAACAATAACAGTTCTTGTAGAAAGAAAATATCAACATCCTATTTTAAAAAAAATTATAAAAGTTAAAAAAAAATATAGTGCACACGATGAAAAAAATAAATTTAAAAATGGAGATAAAGTTTCGATAATTGAAAGCAAACCATTTTCAAAAAATAAAAGATTTCAAGTTATGGAGGATCAAAAATGATACAAGTTCAAACAGAATTATTAGTTGCTGACAATACTGGCGCTAAAAGAATAGAATGTATTAAAGTTCTTGGTGGGTCAAAAAGAAGATATGCTGGTGTTGGTGACACAATAGTAATTGCAGTAAAAGAAGCAATACCAAAAGGAAAAGTTAAAAAAGGTTCTGTGCACAAAGCTGTTGTTGTCAGAGTTAAAAAAGGAATACATAGGGACGATGGATCAAAAGTTAAATTTGATAACAATGCAGCTGTACTAGTTGATGAAAAAGGAGAGCCTGTTGGTACCAGAATTTTTGGCCCAGTAACAAGAGAATTAAGAAGCAGAGGCCAAATGAAAATTATTTCTCTAGCTCCGGAGGTGCTATAAAAATGTTAATCAAAGGTAATAAAGTAAAAATTCTTGCTGGAAAAGATAAAAAAAAAGAAGGAGAAATAATAGAAATTGATAGATCTAAAAATAGAGCAAAAGTAAAGGGAGTAAATTTAGTAAAAAAACATGTGAAAACAACTAAAGAAAAAAAAGGTGGAATTGTTTCAAAAGAAAACTTTCTAGATATTTCGAACTTAGTTTTAATTGAAAATGAAAAAAAAAGTAATAAAAAAAAAGAGGTTAAAAAATTATAATGTCACCAAGGTTAAAAGAACTTTATATTAAAGAAATTCAACCAGCCTTAAAAGAAAAATTTGGGTTTAAGAATTTATACATGACACCAACTTTAAAAAAAGTGGTAATAAACATGGGCCTTGGGCTAGACGGAAATGATTCAAAGATTATTAAATCTTGTGAGCAAGATCTTGCTAATATAGTAGGTCAAAAACCGGTTTTGACCAAATTTAAAAAATCTATATCTAATTTTAAAACTAGAAAGGGTACCAATGCTGGTTTGAAAGTTACTTTAAGAAAAGATCGAATGTACGAATTTATTGATAGATTAGTAAATATAGCTTTGCCAAGAATTAAAGATTTTAGAGGTTTATCACCAAATGGGTTTGATAAATTTGGAAATTATACCTTTGGGATTAAAGAACATATAATCTTTCCCGAAGTTAATTTTGATAAAGTAGAAAAAATTAGAGGACTAGATATTACTATTGTAGTTAGCTCTAACTCGAGAGAATTTAGTTTCGAGTTACTTAAAAAATTAAATTTTCCATTTAAAACAAAAGGAGATAATTAATATGGCTAAACTTAGTTCAATAAATAAAAACAACAGAAGAATTAAACTTTCTAATAAGTTTATGAAAAAAAGAAAAGCATTAAAAAAAATAATTATGAATAAAAAACTTTCTTTAGAAGAAAGATTTAAAGCTCAACAAAAACTTTCAAAATTACCTCGCAACTCTTCAAGAACTAGAATAATGAACAGATGTCAAATTACAGGCAGACCACATGGTGTATACAGAAAGTTAAAAATATCAAGAATTGCCTTAAGGCAACTAGGATTGCAAGGAAAAATTCCAGGCATGATAAAGTCAAGCTGGTAGAAAGGAAATTATGAGTTTAAGTGATCCAATTGGAGACATGATAGCAAGAATTAAAAACGCACAAATGCGTAGTCATAAATTAGTAGAATTACCTTCATCTAATTTTAAAATTAGAATATCTAAAATTTTAAAGAGTGAGGGTTATATAATAGATTACAAAGTAAATGAGGATAAAAAAAAACCAACTTTATCAATAAATTTAAAATATCACTCGGGAAATCCCGTTATTAGTACAATCGAAAGAGTGTCTAAACCAGGAAGAAGAATTTTTTCTAGTGCAGAAAGCTTACCTAAAATAAATAATGGTTTAGGAATAGCAATAATATCTACACCCAAGGGAGTGATGACAGATTTAGAAGCTAGAAAAAACAAAGTTGGTGGTGAAATTATTTGCAAGGTGTTTTGATGTCAAAAATTGGAAAAATTAATATTTCGATCCCAGAAAAAGTGAACGTTGCTTTAAATGGGTCTGTTTTAAATTTAGATGGACCACTAGGAAAACACTCACTTAATATAGATTTAAATATGTTTGATTTAATAATAAACGATGGCAAAGACATATCAATAAAACCGAAAATAATAAATCAAAACACAAAAAGATTATGGGGCATGAATAGAAGTCTAGTTAACAATGCAATAATAGGCATCAGCAAAGGATATGAAAAAACATTGGAGCTTACAGGGGTGGGATTTAGAGCATCTTTAAAAGGAAAACAATTGAATATGCAGCTAGGTTTTAGTCACGATATTAATTTTGATATTCCAGAAGGTATTAAAATCAATGTAGAAAAACAGACTGTATTAAAAATTAGCGGTTATGATAAACAACTTGTTGGGACAGTTGTTTCAAAAATTAAATCAATACGACCACCAGAACCATATAAAGGAAAAGGCATTAAAGAACAAGGTCAGTACATACTTAGAAAAGAAGGAAAGAAAAAATAATGAAACTTAGCACTTTAGATAGAAAAAAATTTAGAATAAAAAATAAAATAAAAAAAGTATCTAGTTTTGATAGATTTAGACTGTGTATTCATAGATCTGCAAAAAATATTTCAGCTCAAATTATTGATGACAAAAATAATAAAACCTTATTTTCAGCCTCATCTATTGAAAAAGATATTAAAAACTTGAAAATGAAGAACAAAACAGAGTTGTCAAAAGTAGTAGCTGAAAGACTCGCTAAAAAAGCACAAGAAAAAAAAATTACTAAATTTTACTTTGACAGAGGTATTTATAAATACCATGGCAGAGTAAAAATTTTTGCAGAAACATTAAGAAAAAATGGAATGGATTTATAGACCATGGAAAAAGTTAAAGATGAAATAGTAGAAAAATTAGTTCACATAAACAGAATTACAAAAGTTGTGAAAGGTGGAAGGAGATTTGGTTTTTCAGCTTTAGTTGTGGTTGGCAATCAAAAAGGGAAAATTGGCGTTGCTCATGCTAAAGCAAAACAAGTACCTGATGCAATTAAAAAAGCCAACGAAATGGCTAAAAGAAAATTAATACATATTCCTTTAAGAGAAGGTAGAACCATTCATCATGATATATATGGCAAAGATGGAGCAGGAAAAATTAAATTGAGAGCTGCCCCAAAAGGCACAGGCATAATTGCTGGTGGCCCAGTCAGAGCAGTTTGTGAAGTATTGGGAATTAGAGACATTGTAGCTAAATCAATGGGAACAGCCAATCCTCATAATGTTATAAGGGCTACAATAAAAGCTCTTACTACACAAAGCTCACCAAAATATATATCAACAATTAGAAATAAGAAAATTTCTGAAATTATAGAAAAAAGAGGATAATGACTTCATTAAACACGACAGGTAAAATAATTAGAAAAAAAATAAGAGTAGGAAGGGGAATAGGATCAGGTAAGGGAAAAACATCAGGCAGAGGAATTAAAGGCCAAAAATCCAGATCAGGTGTGGCAATAAAAAGTTTTGAAGGTGGCCAAATGCCTCTATATAGGAGACTGCCAAAAAGAGGTTTTAATTCATTTAACAATTTAAAAATTGCAAAAATTAATCTAGATAAAATTCAAATGTTTATAAATAAAAAAACTTTAAAACCAAACGAAACTATAAATGTAGAAATTTTAAAAAAATTAAAAATAATAAATAAAAATTCTAAAAAATTGAAAATTTTAGGAAAAGGTGAAATTAAAGATAAAGTTAATATTCAAGCTGATTTAATATCAAAAGCGGCAGTTGAAAAGCTCAAAAAAATTGGTGGCTCAATTCAAATCAATAAAAAATAATATAAAAAACTTATGAGCGCAAGTGCACAATCAAGCGACCTAAAAAATAGAATAATATTTACTATTTTTATTTTATCAATATATAGATTGGGTACTTTTGTTCCTTTACCCGGCATTGATCCAAATCAACTGCAAGTATTAATGGAAGGTAATCAAAAGGGTCTTTTGGGAATGTTCAATGTTTTTGCTGGTGGAGCTATAAGCCGTATGGCAATTTTTGCACTTGGTATTATGCCATACATATCATCATCTATTATTGTACAATTATTGACAGGCGTTTCTGATTATTTTAAAAATTTAAAAAGTCAAGGTGAAATTGGAAGAAAAAAAATATCTCAAATTACAAGATATGGAACAGTTCTACTAGCTATGGTTCAAGGTTATGGTTTGTCTGTAGGTTTAGAGTCCTCGGCAAATTTAGTTATAAATCCAGGCGTTTTTTTTAAAATTTCAACTGTTACTACTATTGTTGCGGGAACTATTTTTTTGATGTGGTTAGGAGAGCAAATCACCCAGAGAGGTATCGGCAATGGTATATCTTTAATAATTTTTTCAGGAATAGTTGCGGAAATACCAAGAGCACTTGTTACTACATTTGAACTTGGGAGAACAGGAGCTATTTCGACAATAATGATAATTTCGATATTTTTGTTGTTAATTGTAACTATAATGTTCATAGTTTTTATGGAAAGAGCTCTAAGAAAAATTCTAATAAACTACCCAAAAAGACAAATGGGAAATAAAATGTATGGTGGTGAATCGTCTCATCTTCCATTAAAAATTAATCAAGCCGGAGTAATACCAGCAATATTTGCTTCTGCTTTACTATTATTGCCTATAACTTTTTCAAATTTTAATTTAAGTCAAAATGAGACTTTTCTTAATATTTCATCTTATTTTACACAAGGACAACCTCTCTACATGCTTTTGTATGCATCAGGGATAATTTTTTTTACTTTCTTTTACACATCTATAACTTTTAATCCAATTGAAACCGCTGAAAATTTAAGAAAACATGGTGGCTTTGTTCCAGGCATAAGACCTGGTGAAAGTACAGCTTTATATATTGATACTATATTAACAAGACTAACCACAATTGGAGCTTTATATTTAACTTTAGTATGTTTGATGCCAGAATTTTTGATAGCAAACTATCCTATACCTTTTTATTTAGGAGGAACATCTATCCTTATTGTGGTAGTCGTAGCAATCGACACTGTTACTCAGATTCAAACAAGGTTAATGAGCTCACAGTACGAACAATTAATAAAAAAAACAAAGTTTGGTAGATAAAAGTGAATTTGATTTTGTTTGGTCCTCCAGGTGCGGGAAAAGGAACCCAAGCACAATATTTAGTTAAAAAATATAATTATTACCAACTCTCAACGGGAAATTTGTTAAGAAGTGAAATCCAAAATAAAACTTTAACTGGAAATCAAATTTCAGAAATTATTGGACGTGGAGAAATGGTAACAGATGATATTGTTGATAGCCTAATATCCAATGTAATTAAAAATAATAAGTACAAAAATAAGATAATTTTTGATGGATATCCAAGAAATATTGATCAAGCCAAAAACTTATCAAAAATATTAAATGAAAATAATCAAAAAATAGAACTTATAATATTTTTAAATCTTAAAAGGGAAGAGGTTATAAAAAGAATTGAAGGAAGAGTAACTTGCAATAAATGTAATAAAACATTTAATAAATTAGTTGATAAGCAAGAAATATTAAATCATTCTTGTGGCTCTACTCATTTGATAAAACGCACAGATGATTCTGCTCAAACAATTATTAAACGTTATGATACTTATATAGATATTACAAAACCTATGTTGGATTATTATTCATCTAACTCAAATTTTAAAGAAGTTGATGGATCAATGAAAATTAACCAAATATCCAGCAAAATCGAAGATTTTATAAGCTCTTAATACGTTGACTTTAAAAGAACTTCTTATATAAAAGGCTAAATTTATTCTCAAAAAAAATGGCTCGTATCGCAGGTGTAAATATACCACAAAATAAAATTGTTCAAATTGGCCTTACATATATTTATGGAATAGGAGATAAATTTTCAAAACAAATTTGTTCAGATTTAGAAATTCCCAAATCCAAAAGAGTTAATGAGCTTACTGATGAACAAATATTAAAAATTAGAGAATATATTGATAAAAATTTTAAAGTTGAAGGTGATTTAAGACGAGAATATTCTTTAAATATTAAAAGATTGATTGATTTAGCTTCATACAGAGGCTCAAGACATAGAAAAAAACTTCCTGTAAGAGGGCAAAGAACAAGATGCAATGCAAGAACAAGAAAAGGCAAAGCTATTGCAATAGCTGGAAAAAAATTAACACCACTTAAAAAATAATAATGTCTAAAGAAGAACAAAAAAAAACCCAGGAAAAAGAACAAGAAAAAAATACCAAAGCTGTAAAAAAAAGTTCTTATTCAAAAAAAAAAAAAGTAAAAAAAAATATATTGAATGGTATTGCTTATGTCCAATCAACATTTAACAATACAATTATATCTATAGCTGATACAAGCGGCAATGTTGTTTCTTGGGCTTCATCTGGCCAAAGAGGCTTTAAAGGATCTAGAAAATCAACACCTTATGCTGCTCAAGTTGCTGCAGATGCAGCCGCAACAAAAGCCTTAGAATATGGTATGAAAGTTTTATCTGTAGAAGTCAAAGGCCCAGGTTCTGGAAGAGAAACAGCATTAAGAGCTTTACAAGCCCGAGGTTTTAAAATTATTTCAATCAAAGACACAACGCCGATGCCACACAATGGTACTAGGCCACCAAAAAGAAGGAGAGTATAAATGGAGACAAGCGATGTTAATGTAAAAAACTGGAAATCACTAATTAAACCTGGAAAGTTAGATCTTCAACTTAGTGAAGATAAGAGCTACGCTAAAATTATAGCTGAACCACTAGAAAAAGGATACGGCTTAACTTTAGGTAATTCTTTAAGAAGAATTTTACTATCTTCAATAAGAGGCTCCGCAGTTACTTCAATACAAATTGATGGAGTTTTGCATGAGTTTACATCTATCAAGGGTATCAGGGAAGATGTTACAGATATTGTTTTAAATGTGAAGTCATTAGCGCTCAAAAGCTCTTCTGAAAGTGTAAAAAAATTAATTTTAGACGCCAAAGGGCCAGGTGAAATTAAAGCGTCAGACATAACTTCTGTTCCGGATATAGAAATTTTAAATCCTGAACTTGTTATTTGTAATTTAGATGAAAAAACACATTTTCATATGGAAATGTCAGTGGGAACAGGAAAAGGTTATGTGCCTGCATCTATGAATAAACCCGAAGAACCACCTTTAGGTCTTATTCCTATCGATTCATTATTTAGTCCAGTTAAAAAAGTTTCTTATTCTGTAAGCACAGCCAGAGAAGGTAAAGCATTAGATTATGATAAGCTTACAATGGAGATAGAAACTAATGGCTCAATTTCAGCAGAAGATGCAGTTGCTTATTCAGCAAAAATATTTCAAGACCAACTTAATATGTTTGTTAATTTTGACGAACCACAAGAGGTCGTTATACATGAAAAACCAACTGAACCTGAATTCAATAAAAATCTGTTAAGAAAAGTTGATGAGCTAGAGTTGTCAGTTAGATCTATGAATTGCTTAAAAAACGACAATATTATTTACATAGGCGACTTAGTTCAAAAATCTGAAGGTGAAATGTTAAGAACTCCAAATTTTGGAAGAAAATCATTGAATGAAATTAAAGAAGTTTTAAATGGAATGTCGCTATATTTAGGTATGGAGATTCCAAATTGGCCACCAGATAATATTGCTGAAATGTCAAAAAAACTTGAGGAAAGTATATAATTAATATGAGACATGGATTCGCAAATAAAAAATTAAATAGAACTTCAGAGCACAGAAAAGCTTTGTTAAAAAATATGCTTAATTCGTTAATAAAATATGAGCAGATCACAACAACTTTACCTAAAGCCAAATTTTTAAAACCACAAGCTGATAAAATTATTACATTAGGAAAAAAAGAAAATTTACAAACGACAAAACTATTAATGTCTAAATTGCAGAATATTAAATCTACAAATAAAGTAAAAAAAACACTTTCAAAAAGATATCAAAAAAGAAATGGTGGATATACCAGAATAGTTAAAGCAGGATTTAGATATGGAGATAAAGCCCCAATGGCTATTATTGAATTTGTTGATAGAGATAAAGAAGCAAAAAAAGTGGATATACAGAAAAAAGATAACACAAAAGACAAAAAAAAAGATCAAATAGAAGAAAAAAAATTAGCAACGGCTTAATTTTACAATAATATAAAATCATGAAAAAGATCTATTACGTTGACAAAACGTTTAACGATATGCGCATAGATCGATGGATTAGAAAAAATTTAGGTAAACTACCGCAAAGTTTCATTGAAAAAAATTTAAGAAATGGAAAAATTAAAGTTAACAATAGAAAGATAAAAAGTTCATATAAAATAAAAATTAATGAACAGATTGATGTATATGATTTCAATTTTGAAATTAAAAAAAAACAAGAAAAAAAAAAATTTCAACCTAACAAAACTATAATTAAGTCTAATGAAGATTTGATTATTGATAATAATGATAATTTTGTAGTAATTAATAAAAAATCTGGAATATCAGTTCAAGGTGGCACTAAATCTCATAAAAATCTAATTGATATATTTTCTAAAAGTGAAATATTTATAAATTCAAAGCCTTTTTCAGTTCATAGATTAGATAAAGATACTTCAGGTGTTTTTATTATTGCAAAAAATAGAGAAACAGCACAACTTCTTACTTCTCTATTTAGATTAAGAAAAGTACATAAAACTTATTTAGCAATATGCCATGGTGAAATTTTAAAAGATTCTGGTGAATGGAACTCAGATTTAATTAAATATGAAAACAATAAGCCTATAAGAGAAAATGCAAGAACGCTATATAAAGTTTTAGATAAAAATTCTATTTGTAGTTTTGTTAAAATGAAACCAATAACTGGCAGAAAACATCAATTAAGAAAACAATTATATACAATTGGACATCCTATATATGGTGATCAAAAATATAATCTTGGAACAAAAAATAAAGGAATAAAAAAAAATCTTATGCTACATGCCTATCAAATTAAATTTATGATTAATGATAAAAAATATACTTATAAAGCTCTATTGCCTGAATATTTTTCAAAATTATTGAAAGTTAAAAAACTTAATTTTTTAAATTATTTATAAAATTTTTAGTTAATTTTTCCCCTAATCTATTATAATCTACATTTCTTATTGAACAAAGATTGATTAGATCTTTATTATTAATTCCACATGGAATAATTTTTTTGTATTTTCTTAAATCTGTTCTAATATTTATTGAAAATCCATGATAAGCAATCCATTTTTTAACTCTTATTCCTATCGCACCAATTTTTTTTATTTTTTTATTTTGTTTAATCCAAATTCCAATATTTTTATTGTCAGACGAGGATATGATTTTATATTCTTTAAGAGTTTCTATTATTGTATTTTCAATAATATTTAAAAATTTTCTGATATCTCTATTTCGTTTATTTAAATCTAAAACAAAGTAACAAATTAACTGACCGGGTCCATGATAGGTTATTTTTCCACCACGATTTGTCTTATATACATTTATAGTTTTATCTAAGATTTCATTTTCTTTGTAATTAGTGCCTGCTGTATAAACTGATGGATGTTCCAATATCCATATTAATTCTCTTCCTTCTTTGTTTAGAATATTATCAATTCTTTCTTCTAGAAACTTAATGGCCTTCACATATTCTATAGGTTTTTTGCTATTTTTTACCTCAATATTCATTAAAAAATTGTATTATATAAATTATCCATTAATAGTGCGTAATAAAATTATAGGTAAATTTATGACTTTAATTAAAAAAATAAAAGACAAAAAAGTCAATTTTGAATTTAACAAAGAGTACATCAAGGTTGTTACTGATAAAATAGCTAATAATGATGCGTTATTTATTAGCAATTCATTTAAAGAAATACATCCAGCTGATGCTGCGGATATCGTCGAACATTTAAGTGAAAGCGATCGAGAAAGTTTAATTAAATTAAATAATTTTAAGATTGATCCAGAAGTTTTTGTTGAATTAAATGAATCAATTCAAAAAGAAATAATTAAATTTTTATCATCTGAATCAATTGTATCAATTTTAAAAAATTTGGATTCAGATGATTCAATTCAGATATTAGAAAATATAGATGAAAAAAACAAAAATAGTATATTAAGTTCTTTACCTCCAAAAGATCGTTTTGCTTTATTGGAAAGTTTAAGTTATCCAGAAGATTCTGCTGCAAGAATAATGCAAAGACAATTTACAGCCATACCCAGTAATTGGTCAGTCGGCCAAACAATAGACTATTTGAGAGAAAACAAAGATCTTCCAGAAGAGTTTTTAGAAATTTTTATAGTCGACAATGAATTTAAACCAATAGGAACAGTCCCATCATCTAAAGTTTTAAGAACCTCAAGAGAATCTAAGATGATTTCTATAATGAATGAAAGTCAGTTATCTATACCTGTCGACATGGATAGAGAAGAAGTTGGGCATTTGTTTGAAAATTACAATCTTAATTCAGCTTGTGTCGTAGATAAAAACAATAAACTTGTTGGGATGATCACAAGTGATGATGTATTAACAGTTTTAAAAGAAGAAGCTGAAGAAGATGCATTGAGATTAGCAGGTGTTGGTGATGAAGAAATTACGGATGGTGTTCTAAAAAAAACTAAAAGAAGATTCAATTGGCTTTTGTTAAATTTATTTACCGCATTTCTGGCAACATGGGTAATAAGTATATTTGGAGCCACTATTGAACAGATGGTAGCTTTAGCTTTTTTAATGCCAATAGTAGCTTCAATGGGAGGTAATGCAGGCATGCAAACATTGGCGGTAACTATTAGAACAATTGCAACAAATGAGCTTACAAAGAATAATTTTAACCAAAATATTTTAAAAGAATTTTTTATTGGTGTTTTAAACGGAATTATATTTGCGATAATAAGTGCATTTATTGTTCAGATATGGTTTCAGGATATACAGTTGTCATTGATAATTTCAATATCTATGATTTTAAATATGATAGTTGCAGGTTTGTTTGGTATACTGGTTCCTATAACATTAAAAAAATTTAATATAGATCCAGCAATTGCCTCAAGTGTTTTTGTTACAACCATAACTGATGTGATAGGTTTTCTGTCTTTTTTAGGAATTGGAGCTTACTTTTTTTATGGGTAATTAGAAATTATCTATTAGTCTTATATTTTTAATATAAAAAGAGATAAAAATTTTAAAATTAGATTTATTTATTTTTTTGGAAAAATTTATTTTATTTCTTATCTCCAAATATTCAATTTTTATATTTTGTGATTTTATTTTATTTTTTAAATCATTAATTCTATCAATGTTTTTAAAATTTTTTTGGGTTAATAAATAAAATCTTTTAATAATTTTTGATATGGAAGATGCTTTTTTTATATCAATTTTTGAGAGTAAAAAATTCCTTGATGAATATGCTAATGAGTTTTTTAACCTAATTGTTTTACAAGGTATAATTTTAGTATTAAATTTATTAATTATAAATTTTTTAATGAGATAAATTTGCTGATAATCTTTTTCCCCTAAAAACATATATTTTGCGTTAATTTTTGATAAAAATTGTTTAATTACGGCCAAAACTCCTTCAAAATGTCCCGGTCTATATTTTGCACATAATATTTTATCATTTTTACTTATTTTAATCTTCATATTTTTTTTATTTTTATAAATATCACTTACTTTAGGAATTAATAAGTAATCTACTCTTAATTTTTTAAGAATTTTGATGTCTCTATTTAATTTTCTAGGATACTTTTTGTAATCATTCTTTTTGTTAAATTGTGAAGGATTAACAAAAATACTTACGAGTGTTTTTTGACATTTTAATTTAGATGATTTTATCAATGAAATATGACCTTTATGAAGGGCACCCATAGTAGGAACAAAACCTATATTTGCCTTAAAATTAACTTTTTTTTTTAATTTATTAATACTTTTAAAAATTATCATTTATGGTACTTCACTTAATTAATACATATTAATGATTAGACAAGCAATAATACCATTGGCTGGATTAGGTACAAGACTTTTACCTATAACAAGTGTGTTTCCTAAGGAGCTTTTACCCATTAACGGAAAACCTGGTATTGAATATATTTTAGATGAATGCATTGAAGCAGGCATTAAAGAGATCATATTCATAATATCAAAAAAGAAGAAATTAATAAAAAAGTATTTTAATAATGATAAGTTTTATAAAAAAATCATAAAGAAGAAAAAAGATAAAAGATTATTTAATGAGTATAAAAAAATACAAAAATATAAAAAGATGATCAAGTTTGTATATCAAAACAAACCTATGGGTACTGGAGATGCTGTTCTGAAAGCAAAAAATCTTATTAAAGATAATTTTTTTTTAATGCTATTGCCTGACGATTTAATTATTAAAAGAAACTGTTCAAAAGATATGATAAGGGTTCATAATAAGAAAAAATGTTCAATAATGGCAAGTATGAGAGTAAACAAAAATACAGTTAACAGATGGGGTATTTACGCAAAACAATCTACTATAAATAAAAATAATTTTTATATTAAAGATGTTGTTGAAAAACCTGATATAAAATCCGCTCCTTCTAATAATGCTGTAATTGGTAGATATATTTTACCTAAAAAAATATTTTTAAAGATAATAAAACTAAAAAAAGGAAAAGGTGGAGAGATTCATATTACCGATGCTATAAGAAAATTAATCAATGAAGACGAATTATTTGTTGCTCATGCATTTAAAGGAAAATATTTAGACTGTGGTACTATGAGTGGCTATATAAAATCATCACAAGAGATATCTAAAATATGAAACTATGCATAATAGGAACTGGTTATGTTGGGCTAGTTAGTGGAGTCTGTTTTTCTGATTTAGGAAATGATGTTGTTTGTGCAGATAATAATACTGATAAAATTTTGAATTTAAAAAAAGGAATAATACCTATTTATGAGCCTGGATTAAGTGAATTAGTTAAAAAAAACTGTAAAGCTAAAAGATTATCATTTACTTCTAATATTTCAGAAGCGATTCGAGAATCAAATATTATTTTTTTATGCGTCGGAACCCCTACTAAAAAAAATAGTAATGCAGCTGACTTAAGTCAAATATTCATCGCTGCCAAAGAAATTAGCCGCAATATTAAAAGTTCAAAAATTATAATTAATAAATCAACGGTACCAGTTACTACTTGTGATCAAATAGAAAAAATTATTTCAAAAAAAGTTAATAAAAAATTATTTTCTGTTGTTTCTAATCCAGAATTCTTAAGAGAAGGCGATGCAATTAGAGATTTTGTTTACCCTGATAGAATTATTGTTGGCACATCAGAGAAAAAATCTAATAAAATCTTAAGATCTCTTTATAGTCCGTTGATATCAAAAGGTGCAAAATATATTAATACATCTAGAAGAGGAGCGGAATTAATAAAATATGCATCAAATGCTTTTTTAGCCACAAAGATTTCATTTATAAATGAAATAGCTAATTTGTGTGAAAAAACAGATGTAAATATAGAGGATGTTTCAATAGGAATGGGCCTTGATAAGAGAATAGGGGGAAGATTTTTAAGAGCTGGACCAGCCTATGGTGGATCATGCTTCCCTAAAGACACTAGAGCTATCATTGATACGGCGAATAAATTTAAAACTGATTTATCAATAATAAAAAGTGTAATTAAATCAAATCAAAATAGGTCAAAATTATTATTACAAAGAGTTTCAAAAATATTAAAAAATAAAATAAAAAATAAAAAAATTACTTTTTTGGGGGTTACTTTTAAAGCAAATACAAATGATATGAGGGAATCATCAAGCTTAACAATGATTCCTAGTTTAGCAAAGAAAGGGGCTATAGTTAAATATTATGATCCAACAGGATATAAAAAAGAATTTGAGTATCAAAAAAATGTTACTAATAGCCCAAACATCAAAGAAGCATGTTTGGATGCAGATTTGATAATTATACATACCGAATGGAACGACTTTAAATCACTAAATTATAATAATCTCTCAAACAAAAAAAATTTTATTATTTATGATATGCGTAATATTTTACCTTATGACAAAATTAAAAAGGGTAAATTAAAATATTTTAGTATAGGTCGATAACTAATTTAATTCAAATATAGCGTCAACTTCAACAGCAACACCTAACGGTAAGCTATTAACACTAACAGCAGCTCGTGTATGCATTCCAGATTCATCAAAAATTTTGGATATCATATCAGATGCCCCATTAATAACTTTTGGTTGATCAGTAAATTGATCAATTGAATTAACAAATCCAGTTAATTTTATACAGGATTTTATTTTATTCAAATCATCGTTACACGCCTTTTTGGCTTGAGCTACTAAACTTAATGCGCAACGCTCAGCAGCCTTATAACCTTTCTCTAAATCAAGATCTTTACCAATCTTACCCTTAATAAGTTCACCATTTTCATTCATGGAAATTTGTCCTGAGATAAATAAAAAATTTCCAGCTTTTTTAGTTGCTACATATGCACCAACTGGATCTGCAGCTTTTGGAAGTTTGATATTGTTTTTTTTAATATTGTCTTCAGCGCTCATTTTTTTTTTATAATTTCATTTACGGATTTCCCATCAAGCTTAATATCATCAGTTATAGAAAAGTTTTTAACACCTTCTTTTACTTGATTAGCTTTACATAACAAATGTTCTTTGGAAAATCTCTTAAACTCAGAACATTTTTTTTTTTCTTCAGCGTTAGCAAAGTTAAATGTTAAAAAGGTAGAAATAGCTATATATATAAATTTTTTCATTTTTTTTTACCTTTCTTCTTAATTCTATCGTATTCTCTTCTTTTCTCAATTAAAATTAACGCCTCTTCCATTGTGAGTTCCGTTGGATCTTTTTCTTCTGGAATAGTAGCATTTAATGATTTGTATTTAATATATGGACCATACTGTCCTTTCATTATTCTTACTGGTTTTTTATCTTCAGGATGTTCACCAAGATCTTTTATAAGAGATGATGATATTCTTCCTGGTTTAGCTTCAGCTATTAATGTTATCGCTCTATTTAAACCAATTGTAAAAATTTCATCAACATTTTCTAACCTTGCAGATTTATTTTCACATTTTAAATACGGACCAAACCTACCAGAGTTTAGAGTTATATCTTTTTCATTATCTGGATTAACACCTAAAATTTTTGGTAAAGAACATAAAAACTTTGCTTTATCTATATCAACTGAATCGACAGATATACCTTTTGGTATTGAAACGTTCTTTAAGTTTTCATTAGTTAATTTTTTCTTTTTTTTCTTTTTTTTATTCCCCTCAACTATTTCTGGAATGATTTCATATTGTAAATATGGACCAAATCTTCCATTTTTAAGAAAGATATCTTTACCTTCATTAGTTTGACCTAATAATTTTGGTTCAGCTAGATTTACCTGTTCAGCTGCTTTTGCTTTAGATAATGGTCTTGTAAATTTACATTCAGGGTAATTTGAACAACCTATAAAGGCACCACCACGGAAGCTATTTTTTAAACTTAGTTGTCCATTGTTACATAACTTACATTTCCTATCAATTTTTCCTTCATTATCAGTTTCAAATATAAGAGTACCAAGACTTTCGTTTAAAAGATCTAAAACTTCTCTTGTTCTTTTTTCTTTAACGTTTGAAACATTTTTATTAAAATCAATCCAAAACTCTTCTAGAACCTTAATCCAGTCTTCATTTCCTGCTGTTATTTCATCTAGTTGGTCTTCAAGTTTTGCTGTAAAGCTATAATCAACATATTTGGTGAATAATTTTTCAAGAAATGCCGAAATTAACTTTCCTCTATCAGTTGGAAAGAATCTTTTATTCAATATATCCGCATAACCTCTGTTAGCTATGACCGATATTATGCTTGCATATGTTGATGGCCTTCCTATTCCTAGTTCTTCAAGTTTTTTTACAAGGCTTGCTTCAGAATATCTTGGTGGTGGTTGAGTAAAGTGTTGTTCATCAATAAAACTTTCAATATTAACAGAACCTTTGTCTACTTCTGGAAGAATTTTTTCATCATCTTCATCATTTTCATTTTTATATAATTTTAAGAAGCCATCAAATTTAATCACTGAACCTGTTGCTTTTAAAATATTTTTAGAATCTTCAGATTCTATGAATATAGTTTTTCTATCAAACTTAGCTGGTTTCATTTGCGATGATAAGGCTCTTGACCATATTAGATTATATAATTTGTGCTGATCAGAACTTAAGTATTTTTTCATATCATTTGGAGATTTATTTACATCAGTTGGTCTAATGGCTTCATGTGCTTCTTGAGCATTTTTGGCTTTTTTACCAGAATAATTATTTGCTTCATCTGGCAAATAATCTTTTCCATAATTCGCATCTATGTAATCTCTAAATATTTTTACTGCTTCATTTGAAATGTTTGTTCCATCAGTTCTTATGTAAGTAATTAAACCTATTGTTTCACCTTCAATATCAATACCTTGATAAAGTCTTTGAGCAATTTGCATAGTTCTAGACGCACCAAAACCTAATTTGCTAGAAGCTGATTGTTGAAGTGTTGAAGTTGTAAATGGACCTAGTGGGTTCCTAGAGTATATTTTTGATGTTAAATCTACAATGTTATATTTTTTTTCTTTTATCTTTTCGATTGCATAATTTATATCATCTTTATTTTTAAAAGAAAATTTTTCTATTTTATTTTCTTCAAGTTGAAAAACATTTGCATTAATTTGAGTCCCAGCAGTAGTTTTTAAACATAAGCTTAAAGTCCAAAATTCATCTGGCTTAAAAATTTCAATTTCATGCTCGCGTTCAGTTAGTAGTTTCAAAGCCACAGACTGAACTCTTCCTGCTGATTTTGATCCTGGCAATTTTGTCCACAAAATTGGTGAGATATTAAATCCAACTAAATAATCCAAAGCTCTTCTGGCCATATAAGCATCAACAAGGAGAGGTTCTATTTGTCTTGGATTCTCAATTCCATTAGTTACAGCTTTTTTTGTAATTTCATTAAAAACAACTCTTTCTATTTTTTTGTCTTTTAATAACTTTTTTTCGTTTAAAAATTCTTTAACATGCCACGCAATAGCTTCACCTTCTCTATCAGGGTCAGTAGCAAGAATAATTTTTTCTGAATCTTTTACAGCATCAGTAATTTCTTTTAGATATTTTTTTGAAAAACTATCTACTTCCCATATCATTTTAAATTTATTTTCAGGATCAACCGAACCATTTTTTGATGGAAGATCTCTTATATGACCGTAACTCGCCAAAACTGTAAAATTATCACCCAGATATTTATTAATTGTTTTTGCTTTGGCAGGACTTTCTACTATGACTAGGTTCATAAAATGAGAACCTACATAAAACAATTAGATAGTCAAATTAATAAATTTTAGTCTTCGATTCAGTATTATTTTTTAAGCGTTTTATATTTTCTTTGTGTGTATAAAAAATTAGAATGAACATTATTATAAAGAAATAATAGTTTTCACTATCAATGAAAAAATAATGATAAATTGGTATTAATAAAGAGGCCAGTAATGATGATAAAGATGAATATTTTGAAATTAAAAATACAATAGCCCAAATTATTATAAAGAAAAGCCCCAAAATATAATTGATGCAAAAAAGAATTCCCACATATGTTGCAACTCCTTTTCCACCGTTAAATTTTAGCCATATTGGAAAAACATGGCCCAAGAAAACTGATAAAGATGAAATAAATAT